>JADMKQ010000167.1 GCA_015478735.1 Sphingorhabdus sp.
GATTTGGTCATCGCACGCGGCTATGCCCATGAAGGCATTCTGGCTTTTGCCATCTGCCCCGGCTTTACAATGACGGGCATGGCAGAAGAATATCTGGAAAGCAGAGGCGGTGATAAATTATTGCAGGACATTCCGCTTGGCCGCGTGGCCCAGCCAGAGGAAATTGCCTCTATGGCCAGATATTGCGCGCTGGAAGCCCCTGCATCCATGACCGGCGCAGTGCTCGATGCCAATGGCGCGAGTTTTGTGCGTTGATTCCGCGTATATTGATAGATAGCGCGCCAATTCCCGGCGGCGGAGAGCTTCGGCTTTTTCAGCGTGATAAGGAATTTTCGATCATGCTCGGTAATAACGAGCTGATGAACAGCCGCCTCAGCGGATCGGAGGAGGCACTCGCTACTCTACCCTGTGAACGGCTGAACGACCGGGCGGCACCATGCATATTGATCGGCGGTCTGGGAATGGGCTTTACGCTACGCGCCGCCCTTCCCTTGCTGGATGCCAGCGCGGAAATAATCGTTGCGGAACTGGTCCCCGCCGTCGTCAAGTGGGCGCGCGGACCAATGGCAGAATTATTTGGCGGCAGCTTGTCCGATCCCCGCGTGACAATCGAAACTGCTGACGTGTTTGACCTGCTCTCGGAGCAGCCGAACGATTATGACGCCATCCTGCTCGATGTTGATAATGGCCCGGACGGGATCACCCACGCCTCGAATGACCGGCTCTACGCAATGGCCGGATTACAGACCGCCAAACGGGCGCTGCGCTCCGGCGGAATATTAGCAATCTGGTCCTCTGCGCCGGATCCAAAATTCACACGACGATTGATGAAGGCCGGATTTTCGGTTGAAGAAAACCCGGTTCGTGGCCGCGGCAAACGCGGCGCGCATCACATGATCTGGATGGCGACCAAGGCTTAAAACGTTCCAATAATGCTTATGCCGCTTTCGCATCTGGGGCCGCGTGAACAGCACGAAATGCAATAGATAGCCGGTTCCAGCTATTTATCATGGTAATCAAAGCAGTTAGCTGAACAATTTCCTCTTCGGAAAATTCCTTTAAGGTCGCTTCATAAAGCGCATCATCAGGACTTTCATTGCCCAGTTTGGTCAGCGCTTCGGTCCAGGATAAAGCTGCACGCTCCCGGTCAGTAAACAAAAAACTGTCATGCCAGGCCGATGTCAGATATAAACGTTGCTCTGTATCTCCATCGCGGCGAGCTTCCCTTGTGTGCATGTCGACGCAAAAGGCACAGCCGTTTATTTGCGAAGCGCGTAATTTGACCAGGTGCATCAGGTTTTTTTCCAACCCGCTGGATTCAATCGCGTTGTTCAGGGCAAGAAAGGCCTGCATAAGCTTGGGGGATGTATTCCAGTAATTAAGGCGAGGTTCCACGATGTTTCCTTTCCGATGATGGGTGCTAGTGAGAGCTTTTAGTTGCGTATATTTTGCTCCACAAAAGCGCATCCACGATCAATAATCCGCTGATCGCTTGTCTCTGCATAATCTCGCAACAGATCGCTAATCCGCGTTTCAGATAAGATGCCGCGATAAGCCTGCTCTGCTTTCAGCATAGCCTTGTTGATACCGCACGGACGGACATAAACCGACGATTCCAGCGGACTTGGCCCTCGCTGCCTTATTTCCTGACAACGGAACGCAGGCGCAGACCCTTCCACAGCGAGGACTATGTCGAGCAGGCTGATCCTGTCTGCTTCGCGGGCAAGCCGGTAGCCGCCCGACGGCCCCGGAATAGATTCTAATATCCCGGCTGCAACCAACTGCTTCAAATGCTTGAGCAGATAGCTTGGAGATACGCCGTGAAACTCCGCCAAAGCCTTGGCCGGAAGAACAGCGGACTGTCCAGCACCCGCCAGCAATGTGACGCAATGGATAGCAGATTCTATGCCATCACCGAGCTTCATTTCTTTTCTCCTTATGCACAGCCTCCTATCATGGATAAATAATATCCACAATAGGTTAACGCCTCTGATTTCTCTTTGCACTCTCTCTAGCCGAATCCCCAAAGCTCCGCTAACGAGCGGCCATGCTTAATTTCAGCAACATAACAGTGCGCCTTGGCGGCGCGGTCATTTTGGACGGGGCGACGGCTGCCCTGCCCCCCGGCGCGCGCGTGGGGATGATCGGCCGTAATGGTGCGGGCAAATCGACCTTGATGAAGGTGGTCGCAGGACTGCTGGAGCCGGACGACGGCAGCGTGGACATGCCTAAAGGCGCGCGCATGGGCTATATTGCACAGGAAGCACCTGCTGGCGCAGCGAGCCCGCTGGACACGGTTTTGGCGGCTGATACGGAACGTGCGTCCTTGTTGCACGAAGCCGAGACGGCTGATGATCCGCACCGGATTGCCGAAATTCATGAACGCCTGAATATTATCGAGGCGCACAGCGCGCCTGCCCGTGCGGCAAAAATCCTGATCGGTCTGGGTTTCGATGAAGAAGCGCAGCAACAACCGATGGACAGCTTTTCCGGTGGTTGGCGGATGCGTGTGGCGCTTGCCGCTCTTTTATTCTCTCAGCCCGAGTTGCTGCTGCTCGACGAGCCGTCAAACCACCTTGATCTTGAGGCAACCTTGTGGCTGGAAAATTTCCTGACCAGTTACCAGGCGACGATATTGGTTATAAGCCACGAACGCGATTTGCTGAACAATGTGGTTGACCATATACTCCATCTGCATGGCGGAAAGACCACGCTTTACCCCGGTGGCTATGATGCGTTCGAGAAACAGCGCGCCGAACGTCAGGCGCAGTTGGCATCATCGCGCGAGAAGCAGGTTGC
>JADMKQ010000168.1 GCA_015478735.1 Sphingorhabdus sp.
TTGGCGGAGAGACAGGGATTCGAACCCTGGGTAGGCTCGCGCCCACAACGGTTTTCGAGACCGCCCCATTCGACCACTCTGGCACCTCTCCGCACTTCGGCAAACAGCCGTGGAGGCTATGGTCACGGGAACCATTAGCGTCGAAAGAGCCGCGCTTAGACTATGATCCAAAGTTTGCCAAGTGAGAAACCGTAATCGAGCCAATGCACCCATCGAAAATCGCACTTATGCAACAACTGATGAATGTCTTGTATCTAATGGGTAACTGATTAAATTAGAGATATGATACAAACCAGACATCCTGTTTCCACCAATCCACTTCCAAAAGGCACCCCACAGGTACTGGCGGCAGATTTCGCTATTGGTGATGTCGTTAAACACCGCTTGTTTGATTTTCGCGGTGTCATTTATGATATCGATCCGGTTTTTGCCAACAGCGATGAATGGTATGAAGCTATTCCTGAGGACTTGCGGCCTTCGAGAGACCAACCTTTCTATCACATTCTTGCTGAAAATGCCGATAGCAGCTACGTCGCTTATGTCAGCCAGCAAAACCTGCTCGAAGATGATAGTGGGGATCCCGTGATGCATCCCGATGTGGGGCGTATATTCAAAGCAGTGGATGGTGGAAAGTACCAGTTACATCGTATCCATCGGAATTAAGTCATCCCATATCTATCGTCTGAAACCTACGATTTGATCTTCCAGCCTTTTCTGAGCAGGAAATAGCATAAAGCTGATAACCCCGCATTGATCGCCAATAGCACTATTGACCCTATCAAAACTGGAGAGTCCGCTTCGCCTAAAAACCCATAGCGGAATCCAGAAATAGCATAGAAAAAAGGGTTAGCGTGGCTGATGGCCTGAAATGTCGGTGCCAATCTGTCGATCGAATAAAATGTTCCCGATAAAAGCGCCGCTGGTGCAACGATAAAGTTGGTAACGGCTGCTGCATGGTCAAACTTTTCTGCCCAAATGGATGTGAGCACGCCTAGCAAAGACAGCATTACAGAGCCCATTAAGCCGAACCAGATTACCGCCCACCAGTGATTAATGCTGACATCTACGCTCGGCCACAGAGCCATCGCCAGCCATACTGCAAATCCGACCATCACGGCCCGGGTAACAGAGGACGCGACCAGTCCGGCGAGCAGTTCTCCCACGGATAAAGGCGGCATTAAATAATCTACGATTGTGCCCTGTATCTTCCCGACCAATAGAGAAAAACTGCTATTCGCAAAGGCATTTTGAAGCATGCCCATGCAGATCAGCCCCGGGGCAATAAAATCCGAGAAAGGCACGCCCATGACACTATAATCGCCTCGTCCCAGTGCAACCGAGAAAATGATGAGAAACAAGAGCGTCGTTATCGATGGAGCCCAGACAGTTTGAAGCTGCACTTTTAAAAAGCGCCGCACTTCTTTCCAATATAGCGCGAGAAAGCCGCTCCAATTCACTCCCCGAATGACCGGAACACCCGGTTCCAGAAAGTTTTGCACCACAGATTCAGAATGATCGTAATTGCTATTTTGGGGCTGGTCTAACATAGGCTTTTCGCCTATCGGCTCCGGGCAGCAATCACAACCCATATTATGCTCCATATTTTTTGAGTATATTGTCTGGCCCATATCTCCTATGATTGAATATATGGCCATAAAGCTTATATTGGGTTCGATATTGGATTAGTTAGGATTTTATATGGCTTGGACCGACGAACGTATCGATCATCTGAAACAGATGTGGGAAAAAGGCCTGACAGCGAGCCAAATCGCCGAAGAGCTGGGCGGCGTGAGCCGAAATGCGGTCATTGGTAAAGCGCATCGCCTTGGTTTGAAATCGCGGCCATCGCCGGTCAAAGCCAAGACTAAGACAACCAAGGGTGAGAAACCCGCCGTAAAACCCAAAAAGCCTCCGGTCAAAGCCACCAAAAAGCCCAAGGAAAAAGAAGAGCATGTTGCTCGCCGGGCTATGCCGCCGCCCACACCGGCTGCACGCACACATGCAGCCCAACAATCCAAAGTGCCGAAAACGGATGGTCCAAAGGTCGTGTCAGTTGGCCCCGGCGGCTTTTTGCGTCAGGGTCCCGGCGATCAGCAGGCTCCCATTCCGCCCGCACCGCCACGCCGTCTGGTTCCTGCTAAACCAAGTGATGAAATCGCCGACAAGACGAGTTTGTTGGACCTGAACGACAAAATTTGTCGCTGGCCGATAAATCACCCTGGTGAACCGGATTTCCATTTCTGTGGTGCCGAAGTCAACCCCGGCTTTCCCTATTGCGTCGAGCATTGCGGACGGGCTTTTCAGGCACAGTTACCACGCGGTGCGCGTCGTGCTCCTCCGCCCCTCCCCTTTGGTGGACCACGAGTCCGTTAATCAGGCGACAAATCGCAATTTTTCACGTCATTTGGCAAGTGGCCTAATAAGCCTCTTGCCAGTCTGACTCTCACACTCTTATAGGATCATTATGTCTGATGATCTTTTTGGCGTTGACCCGCCAACCACTTCGAAGCCCGGTGAATATGATGCCTCCGCCATTGAAGTGCTGGAGGGTCTGGAGCCTGTTCGCAAGCGCCCCGGAATGTATATTGGCGGGGTTGATGAGCGTGCTCTGCATCATCTGGCAGCCGAAGTCATCGACAACAGCATGGATGAGGCTGTAGCTGGCCATGCGAGCCGGATAGAGATCACACTTGATAGCCAGAACCGTCTGACCGTCACTGATAACGGGCGCGGTATTCCTGTCGATCCCCACCCCAAATTTCCGGGCAAATCGGCGCTGGAAGTCATTATGACGACCTTACACTCCGGCGGCAAATTCTCCGACAAAGCCTATGCCACATCGGGCGGCCTGCACGGTGTGGGTGTGTCCGTTGTTAACGCCCTGTCCTCCGATACAGTGGTGGAAGTCGCGCGCAACAAAACGATTTATCGCCAGTCCTTCTCTCAAGGCCTTGCGGTATCGAAGCTGGAGGAAGTAGGCAGCACAGCTAACCGCCGCGGAACCAGTATTTCCTTCATTCCCGATACGGAAATATTTGGCGATGGTAACAAGTTCAAACCATCGCGTCTGTTCAAGATGGCGCGCTCCAAGGCTTATCTTTATGCAGGGGTTGAAATCCGCTGGAAGTGCGATCCGGAGCAAGCCAGTGACGATGTCCCGGCGGAAGCAGTATTTCAGTTTCCCGGCGGCCTATCTGACCATTTGCGCGAACAGCTAAGTGGCCGCGAATGTGTAACGACCGACTTTTTTGCCGGTCGCCAGGATTTTCCCGATAGTGCTGGCCGTGTCGAATGGGCCATCACTTGGCCGATATGGACGGACGGCAGCTATAGCTGGTATTGCAATACTATTCCCACACCAAATGGTGGCACGCATGAAACGGGTCTTCGTAATGCACTGGTTAAAGCTATGCGGGCGTTTGGTGAACTGGTTCAACAGAAAAAAGCATCGCAGTTAACCGCCGATGACATTGTTTCGGGCGGAGAAATGATGCTCTCGGTATTCATCCGCGATCCACAATTCCAGAGCCAGACGAAAGACCGGCTGACTTCGCCGGAAGCGGCAAAATATGTTGAAAACGCGATCCGCGATCATTTCGATCATTTTCTGACTGACAATATGGACCGCGGCAAGGCGTTGCTTGGTTTTGTCATGGAACGAATGGACGAACGCTTGAAGCGAAAAGCAGAGCGTGAGGTCAAACGCAAAACCGCGACCAGCGGGCGCAAAGTTCGTCTGCCTGGTAAGCTAACAGATTGTTCGGGCAACGATCCGGCAGGCACAGAGCTATTCATCGTTGAAGGTGACAGCGCTGGCGGCTCCGCCAAGCAAGCGCGTAATCGTAAAACGCAGGCTATTCTGCCTATCCGTGGCAAGATACTAAACGTCGCTTCGGCCAATAGCGCCAAGATTTTTGCTAATTCAGAAATTGCCGATCTGACGCTTGCTTTGGGCTGTGGCATTCGTAAGGATTGTGATCCCGATAATCTGCGCTACGAGCGCGTGATTATCATGACCGACGCCGATGTTGATGGCGCTCATATCGCAACGCTCTTGATGACCTATTTCTTTCAGGAAATGCCTGAACTGGTTCGCCGGGGGCACCTGTTTTTGGCTCGTCCGCCGCTCTATCGGTTGACTGCAGGTGGCAAAAGTCTTTATGCTCAGGATGACGAAGCGCGGGCAAAGATTGAAAACGGGCCGTTCAAAGGAAAGAAAGTGGAAGTCAGCCGCTTCAAAGGTCTGGGCGAAATGAATCCCAACCAGTTGAAAGAAACCACGATGGATCCCCAGACACGGTCCTTATATCGTGTCACACTGCCGCAGGAATATGAAAACCGGGCTGTCGTAAAGGATCTGGTAGACCGATTGATGGGTAAGAACCCCGAACACCGGTTTAACTTCATTCAACAAAACGCGGCCAGCCTTGATGAAGAGGCGATTGATGCCTGATCGGTTTAACCGATTTTGGGCCCTCGCCGCATTATTCCTCTCATCTATTGCTACTGCCCAGTCCCCGGTGCAGACGGAGCAAATCGTCGCAACTTCCCCTGAATATCAGGAGCGCGCTTCGGAGCTGCTCGACATCCTCAAAGGATCGGGGACAGAGGAGCAATTCTTTGCCAGTTCGTTTCTGGAAGCCATCCCCCTGCCCCAGTTTCGGACCACCCTGGCACAGCTCAAAACACGATATGGCGAGCCATTGCATATCAGCCGGATCATTCCCGCTAATGCCCAGAATGGCGGTAAAGATGGCACAGTAGAAATTACCTACGCAAAAGCGATCGTTGCCGTACGAATGGTGCTGGATGACAGCCCGCCCTATCCGGTAATTGGTCTGCAAGTCACTGGCGCCAATGTCACGGATGATAATATTGCCAAGATCACGCAGGAGTTTCGTGACTTGCCGGGTATAGCGGGTTTTGAAATTGCAGATCTGGATTCAAACCAACCCACTATGCTTGAATCCCTTAATCGCGATCAGCAATTTGCTGTCGGTTCGACTTTCAAACTCTATGTTCTTGCTGCATTATCGCGAGCTATTGCTCAAGGTGACAGGAACTGGAACGATGTGGTTCCCCTTTCCAGAAAATCCCTGCCATCTGGTATTTTACAAAACTGGCCGTCCGATAGTCCCCTGACGTTACAGACCTTGGCCACTTTGATGATCTCGATAAGCGATAATAGCGCGACAGATATATTGATGGAGCAACTGGGAAGCGAATCGATAAACAGGATCGTGCTGGAATCTGGTCACAGCGCCCCCGAAAAAACACTTCCCATGCTAAAAACAATCGAAACATTCGCCCTTAAAATGCCGGGAAACGAAGATTTACGCTCGCGCTATTTGACGGCAAGCGACGGGCAACAAATGCAGTTGTTGCAGGAACATAGTAACCAGCTCAACGTAGAATCCACTGCTATCGGTAATTTTGCAAATAACCCGCGTCATATTGAAACGATCGGATGGTTCGCTGCCCCGTCTGACGTTACCGGCATCTTGAACCTAATCAATCAAATCGAAGATCCGGTGGTCCACGAAATCCTCAAAATGAATCCGATGATTCCCCCTGCCGATGCCTTGCGTTGGAACTACCTTGGCGGCAAAGGTGGCTCGTTACCCGGCGTTATATCTTTTGCATTTTTAGCCAAATCAAAATCGGGCAAAAGCTATGCCGTTTCGGGAAGCTGGAACAACAAAGAAACACCAGTGGATGCTGAAATGTTCATAACCATGATGAACCGGTTATTGAACCTGACAGCAGAGCGATAATACTTGAACTGAACACTATTCTGTCAACGCAGCGACCAGTGCCTTGACCTTTTTCTGACGCCATTGGGGTAGCGGAGCGACCAGCCAATAGCCGCGTGACGATTTGCTATCCTGCCCAATCACTTCGATCCGGCCATTTGCTATGTCTTGCTGCGCCAGTATTTTCGGCACCCAGGCATGCCCAAAGCCATTGGCGGCGGCTTCAATCGCCAATCCGCCATCTGCCACCCGCATCAATGTTTCTTCATCTTCAGAAATAGGGCATCCCGGCCAGTCAATTTTCTGTCCAGCCTTGCTGCCTGGTGCGGCCACCTGAACGAACATTGTGTCTCCGAGGAGAACGCCTTCATTATTACCGGGGCCGTCAGAAAGTCCGATTGCAACGTCCAGATTGGCTTCGGTAAACTCGACACCTTCTTCAGATGCAACCAACGCGAAACTGACATCCTTATTCTCATTGGAAAACTTGGCCAGTTTTGCGTTCAGCCATTTCGCGGTGAAATCACGCGGAGCCGCGATGGTCAGCTTATGTGAAGACTGTCCCGCCTGCATGGCCCGCACGGCATCCTCAAATTCCAGAAAACCCGACCGCAAAGCATCCAGACCTGCAGCGGCTTCATCAGTCAGTTCCAGCCCCTTGGGCGTTCGACGAAACATGACAACGCCCAGCATGTCTTCCAGCGCCCTGATCTGTTGTCCGACAGCAGCCGGCGTAACCGCCAGTTCATCGGCCGCCCGTGTAAAGCTGAGGTGTCGAGCGGCGGCGTCGAGCACGCGAAGCCCGTTAAGCGGTAAATGTGTGCGCTTCATTGTTCTACAGTAGGCGCTGTTAAAGGAAAGTTCGGGATTTTCACTTCAAACATGTCAGACTGCGCGCCGACAAATACAAAATGGCCCGCCATCTCACCACTAGGCGTGTTGAGCGGGCATCCGGAAACATAGTCATGCGATTTGCCAGGTTGAATGATCGGCTGTTCGCCAATCACACCATCGCCATCGACTCTGTGCAGACCGCCCCGTGCATCAGAAATGCGCCAGTGACGGGTCATCAATTGCACCGCACTTTCTCGCTCATTCTCGATCCGGATATGATAGGCCCAGAACCAGCGAAGTCCGTCTATGTCGGATTGTTCCGGCAAAAACGTGACAGAAACCCGCACGGTCACGCCGTTGGTAGTTTCTGAATACGGAAAAAATGCCTGCATCATGATCCCATAATAGCGTTAAAGACCAATAGACGAAAGGGCTTGATCCAAATCTTCTATAATGTCCGCGGGATCTTCCAGTCCTACACTGATCCGGAGCATATCCTCACTGATCCCGATTTCCAGTCGTCCTTCTTCACCCAAGCCATGATGCGTCGTTGAGGAAGGGTGGCACATAAGAGAGCGGCTGTCCCCGATATTGTTTGAAATATCAATAAGATTCAAGGCATTAAGTAAGCCATGAGCCTGCTTTCGTCCACCGCCTACGTAAAGAGAAAAGATCGGTCCTGCCGCCTCCATCTGACTCATTGCCAGATCATGCTGTGGATGACTGGCAAGGCCAGGGTGCAATATTTTCTCTACGCGCTGCTCTAAAAACTTGCCGACATCGACAGCGCTTTGGCTCTGTCTGCGGATACGAAGGTCCAGAGTTTCGAGTCCTTTTAATACGACCCAGGCATTAAACGCGCTTAAAGTCGGGCCCGTATTGCGAGTAAAGGCAAGCAGGGTCGTTTCAATAAACTCTTCCGTGCCGCATACTGCACCGGCCATGACGCGGCCCTGCCCGTCCATCATCTTGGTCGCGCTATAAGCGACAACATCCGCGCCATATTCCATTGGCCGTTGTAGCACGTTGGTTGCAAAAGCATTATCCACGACGCTGGTAATACCCCTATCCCGCGCCAATCCGCAGACAGCACGCAGGTCGATGACATCCATTGTCGGATTAGCCGGTGTTTCAAAGAAAAATACCTTGGTTTCCGGCCTGATCGCCCGTTCCCAATTTTCCAGTTCCCGGCCATCAATGACGGTGGTTTCGATCCCGAATTTCGGCAACAAACTGTCGGTCAGCCAGCGGCAGGAACCGAACAGTGCTCGGCTTGCCACAACATGGTCGCCCGCCTGCAACTGGCATAACAAGGACGCTGTCATCGCAGCCATGCCCGACGCCATGGTGCGACACGCTTCTGCGCCTTCCATCATAGCGATACGCTCTTCCAGCATCTTCACCGTTGGGTTCTGCAAGCGGCTATAGGTCATACCTTCCTGCTCGCCGTTAAAACGCGCGGCGGCATCTTCGGCACAGTCATAAGTATAGCCAGAAGTCAGAAACAGCGCTTCCGATGTTTCACCGAATTCGCTACGCATCGTTCCGCTGCGGATAGCTTTGGTCGCCGGGCGCCATTTTTTGGTGATTTCGCGGTTTTGGCCGGTATTTCTTTTCATTCGAATACTCCTAAACTCTGCTATGCTTGGCTGGCAAGCTGCGCAACGACAGCATCGCCAATTTCGCGTGTGGATGCGCTGCCGCCCAGATCATGCCCCAATATGCCCTGATGCAGCACATCTGCGACGGCCTGTTCCACGCGGGCCGCCTGTGCCTCCATATCGAAACTGTGGCGCAGCATCATCGCGGCCGATAATATCATGGCCAAAGGATTGGCTATCCCCTTCCCTGCAATATCGGGTGCGCTACCGTGGATCGGCTCATAAAGTCCTTTCGTTCCCGTGCCCAGCGACGCGGAAGCGAGCAAACCGATAGAACCCACGCACATGCTGGCCTGGTCCGACAGGATATCCCCGAAAATATTACCGGTCAGTATCACGTCAAACTGCCCGGGATTACGCACGAGCTGCATCGCAGCATTATCGACATACATGTGGCTTAATTCGACATCGGGATAGTCCGCCGCCACTTCATTCACCACTTCCCGCCACAATACGGACGTTTGCAGCACGTTCGCCTTGTCCACCGAGCACAGCTTTTTCCGCCGCCCTTGCGCGGCCTTGAAGGCGACACGGGCGATGCGGGCAATTTCTTCCTCATTATAGGCCATGACATCATAGCCTTCACGTAGCCCCGTATCCGTAGTGCGCCGTCCTTTTTCGCCAAAATAAATGTCGCCAGTCAATTCACGCAAGATCAACAGGTCAATAGCACCCGCGATTTCCGGTTTCAGGGCAGAAAGACTTTCAAGACCAGCGAAAGCTTTTGCGGGCCGTAAATTGGCGAATGTCTGCATTTCCTGACGCAGTCCAAGCACTGCTTGTTCCGGGCGAAGATGGCGCTCCAGATTATCACAATCCGGATCCCCGACTGCTCCAAATAAAACAGCATCTGCGGCCTTGCCCAGTTCCAGAGTCGCTGGTGGCAAAGGATGGCCATGATTCTTGTAAGCAACACCGCCAACATCGGCATGATCCATCCGCATATCAGGCAGGTTAAGCGCATCCAATACGCGCAAAGCTTCCGACATTATTTCCTGACCAATGCCGTCTCCGGCAAGCACTGCAATATGCATGTTCTTTCCCTAAAATATATCGCCTAGATTTGTAGTTTGCTGGCTCTCCCTGCCGCGCTGGGCGGGATTACGCAACCACCCTTTTCAATCGATCCACCAAAACCGTCCGCGATGCCATTACATCATTACGGCGATCTTCAAAAAAATGGCGTTTTAGGAAAAAGCCGGTCACTTTCAGACCATCAAAAATGTCATCCCAGTCGGGGCTATCCGGCTTTTTCAAAAAGGGTGGTAGGGGCAAAAGTTTGGATTTATAAATCACACCGGCCCCGCTGCTCACGGCTGCTGCACTTTTGGGACTGATATAAGCCAAATCTACCAAGCTCCCGGTCACAACACATTTGTCCAGCGAAAGACCAAAGCCCAGTTCGGACAGTAGGAGCAATTCATATCGTACCAGCGCTTCCGCCCACCCCTTAGCCGATGGCGCACTACATATCGCGTCGAGCAAAGCCGACAAAGCGAGGTGAAGCTGCGGATAGCTATGTTCCTCTGGAAGGACAGCTGCGGTTAAAGCCGTTGCCCAGTCTAGCGCTGCGCTGGCTAGCGGTTCACCAAGATAAGGACCGCGGCTTTGCTCTAACTCCGCAGTCATAGATGCTAACTGCCCCTCTGTCCGCGCGCGGTAATCGGCCTGCACAATATTGGACGGGATGAGCACTGGCCGCATAGCACGCGAACGAGCACCGCGCACATAGCCGGCAACTAATCCATTTTCAGGGGTTAAGGATCGCACGACAGCGCCATGCTCGCCATGAGAGCGCACCGAACAGATTATTGCAGAGGTCCGCAGATTAGCCATGGAAATAGTCGTATATCTTTTGCGCGACCGCTTCCGATATGCCCGGCACGGCTCGTAATTCTTCCAGCGATGCGCTTTTCACCGTACGCGCTGTGCCAAAGTGCAATAGCATCGCTCTTTTCCGTGCCGGACCAATGCCCGGAACCTCATCCAGCGAACTGGTGCCGATTGCTTTGCTACGTTTTTGTCGATGTGCGCCAATCGCGAATCTATGCGCCTCGTCGCGCAGCCGTTGAAGATAGAATAGCACTGGACTGTTTATCGGCAGATTAAGCTCTCGGCCGTCCATAAAATGGAATGTCTCTCGCCCGGCATTTCGGTCAGGCCCTTTTGAGACACCGATCATGTTGACATCAGCCACGCCGATTTCTTCAAGCGCATCCCGGGCCGCGCTCATCTGTCCTTTGCCGCCATCGATCAACACAAGGTCAGGCCATTCGCCTTTGCGTCTATCGGGGTCTTCTTTCTGGGCACGAGCAAAGCGTCGTTCCAGCACTTCTCGCATCATGGCGAAATCATCACCCGGCTTTGTATCCGGGTTTTTGATGTTGAATTTGCGGTAAGCATTTTTACGAAAACCTTCCGGTCCCGCGACTACCATAGCGCCAACCATATTCGTTCCCTGAATATGGCTGTTATCGTATACCTCTATTCGTTCAGGCACGCCGTCCAGTTCGAGTAGATCAACCATTTCTCGCATGATCTTGGCTTGGGTAGAGGATTCGGCCAGACGTCTGTCGAGCGCCTCTTCGGCATTGCGGCTGGCCTGTTTAAGCAATTTTAGACGGTCCCCGCGCTGAGGCTTTGACACACTAACTTTATACTTGGCTTGCGTACTCAGGGCTTCGGATAATAATTCTGCATCGGGCAACTCGCGGTCGATCAACACCAGTTTGGGCGGCGGCATCCTGTCATAAAATTGCATCAAAAAGCTGGAGAACACCTCTTCGATCGCTACATCTGTCGTATGCGCGGGGAAAAAGCTTCGATGCCCCCAATTCTGGCCACCGCGAATAAAAAACGCCTGTATGCACACGTTCGAACCTTTGGCCGCGAGTGCAAAAATATCCGCATCTGGTAGCCCTGCCGCATTGATGGCCTGACGGTTCTGGATGAAATTCAGTGCTTTCAATCGGTCCCGGTAAAGCGCCGCCATTTCAAAATCCAGTGCATCGGCTGCTTTCTCCATTTGCGAGGCAAGTTTTTGCTGCACGCCCGTAGATTTACCGGAAAGAAAATTGCGCGAATCCTCAACCAATTCCGCATAACTTTCCTTACTAATCCTGCCTACACAGGGCGCAGAACAGCGTTTGATTTGATATAGCAGACAGGGCCGTGAGCGGTTGTTGAAAAAACTGTCCGTGCATGATCTGAGCAGGAACAGCTTTTGCATTGCGTTGAGCGTTTGATTGACAGAACCACCACTGGCGAACGGACCGAAATATTTTCCCTTCGCTTTTCGTGCACCGCGATGCTTCTGGATACGGGGAAAGTCATGGTCCTCGCGAAGCAAAATGAACGGAAAGCTTTTGTCATCACGCAGCAGCACATTATAGGCTGGGCGGAATTTCTTGATAAGCTGCGCCTCAAGAAGCAGCGCCTCAGCCTCGCTATCAGTCGTAATGATCGTCATCGACCGGGTTTGAGCAACCATACGCAGTAACCGCTGTGGCAAACGGTTTATCTGGACATAGGAACCGACACGGTTTTTCAGTGCTTTTGCCTTGCCGACATAGAGCACATCACCGCGGCTATCTTGCATCCTGTAGACACCTGGACGCGCCGGCAGCGTTTTCAGCGTTTCGCGAATAGCAGCCATGCCCACTTCCAGATCGGGCGTCTCATTACCGCGCAGGGTATAAGTGGCTTTTTCTTCGTTAAAGCGGTCGGGAGATTGCGGGCCGGACATGTTGTATATCTAGGCGTCGGCGCTGATTAATACCAGCATCTATGGGCTGTACATACAAAAACAGCCCCCGTTACCGAGGGCTGCATTTATTCCGAACTCACCTGTATCAGTTAAGTTTTGTCCCTAGATCGCTAATTGATTTATCAATCAGAGCCTTATCCGCCACAGCATCATGCTTGACAGAAATCAGCCTTTGGGCAGCGATAGTCGCAGCGCCAGCAGCTTTGGCCCGAACATCGGCAATAGCCGCACGTTCGGCAGCCGCGATTTTGTCTTCGGCCATTTTCTTGCGGCGAGCGATCAGATCGGTCGTCGCAGTCTTGGCGTCCTCAACAACCTGCTGAGCTTCTCTTTCAGCCTGCGCTAGAATTTCAGCAGCTTCGTCATCTGCTGCCCGCAAACGGGATTCATATTTCGTGCGGAGTTCTTCGGATTCTTCGCGCAGCTTCTTTGCTTCATCCAGTTGTTCACGAATGTCGGCAATTTTTTTATCCAGTGAACCACCAATGGCTGCCGGAACTTTTTTCCACAGCACAATCGCAAGAACTACAAGCATCGACAGAGACACAAACACGGTCGCGTCCAAGCCAAATACGGTTGGCACAACGTGCGCTTCAGTCGATCCGGATTCTAGCGCTTCAACGCCCGTCACGGGGACGCCTTCATTATCCAAAGGCGAATCAAGATTTTCCTGGACTTCCAATGATGCAGGGCTCTCGGCTTCAGGTGCGCCTGCTTGCTGGATTTGTGGGTTAGCCATTCAACGCCGCCTTTGCTTCTTTCAATGCTGCCGCTTTGGTTACTTTCGCGCCAGATATTTTTGCGACCAGATCTTGTGCGATTTCGGCGGAGACGCCTTCAATCTCTTTCAAAGCTTCGCCAGCGCGGACTTTGATATCTGCTTCTACTGCTGCTACTTTTTCAGCAATTTCAGCATTGGCCTTGGCTTTGCGTTCTTCCGAAGCAGCATTTGCTTTCGCTCTGCTCGCTTCGACAACTGCCTGCGCTTCGCTCCGGTCTTTTTCCATTTTGACGCGATAGCTTTCTTCCAGCTCGTCCGCTGCCACATTGGCAGCTCGAGCGGCTTCCAGATCGTCGGCAATCCGCTTGTCCCGGGCAGCAACCGTGCCCTGGATTTTGGGATACATACCTAAACCGATGACAAAAAATGTGAACCCGAAAGTCAGCAAAAGCCAGAAAATCTGGGACGCATAGGTTGCGGCGATTTGATCTATTTGAGGCATTGAACCAAAGGCTCCAAAATTTTGAAACAGCGGAGCGACATCACTGCCACTCCGCCGGTTTCATATCATTTATTAGGCAACGAAAATCAGGATCATTGCGACAACGAATGCCAGCAGACCCAAAAGTTCGGCTGCGGCAAAGCCGATGAACAAACGACCTTGCTGGCCATCTGCTGCTGAAGGATTACGCAATGCGCTTTCAAGGAAGCTGCCGAAAACGTTACCCACACCTACGGCGGCTACACCAGCACCGATTGCTGCCATGCCTGCGCCCAATAATTTTGCTGCTTCTGCGTCCATGATAGTTACTCCTGTTCAAAAAATATCGTTTGGAAAATTAAGTCTTGTTTTTCATCAATGCAAATTAACCGCGTCATTGATGTAAAGCGATGTCAGCAATGCAAACACATAAGCCTGCACAACAGCCACCAGCAATTCGAGTGCGCTAATACCAATCATCAGCCCAAAGCTTGGCAGTCCTACAAGAACCCCGAAGCCTGCACCGGCATTGGCGCTATTGATAACAAAGCCAGCCAGAACCTTTAGCAGGATATGTCCTGCTGTCATCGCGACGAACAAACGTAGCGCGAGGCTGAAAGGCCTAACCAGGAATGAGAGCAGTTCCACCACAAAGATGAATGGAATCATCGGAATAGGTGTTCCTTGCGGAACGAACAGGCTGAAAAAATGCAGTCCATGCTTGGCAAAGCCAACGATCAGCACGATCGAGAAGCTGATAATCGCAAGCACGCCGGTCACTGTCAGGTGGCTGGTTACTGTGAAAGGATGCAGGCCAAGAACACCAACGGGGAGAAGCCCCAACACGTTGGAAAAAAGAATGAACATAAACAGCGCGAAGACATAAGGCGCGTATTTCTTGCCAGCGGGCCCAATATTGGCGTCGACCATATTGTCGACAAAGCCTGTAAAGCCTTCAACCATCAACTGCCAGCGGCCGGGGACGAGATCACGCTTCATTCCGCCACGCATGAATAGGAACAGCACGAGCACTGCAAAGCACATCCAGACAGCACTATTGGTCAGACCAATCTGCTGACCACCTAATGAAAAGCCTTCAAAAATCGTCTGTACCTCAAATTGGTACATTGGATCAATTTTACCTTCTTCAGCCGCCACGCAATGGACCCCTGTTATTCAAACGGCGCGCAAATCACTTTTTCTTCTTCGCGCTCTCGTTCGAGAGTTTAATAATATTCCTGAATGCAACGATAATCCCAAGAAACAGGAAAACCAGAAGAAGCCAGGGCGATGTTCCGATAAAATGGTCAAGCACCCAGCCGACCAATGCACCGCCACCAATTCCTGCAATCAAATCTGCCAAAACCCGATTTCCAAGCCGATAATTATCATCGACCCCTTTTTGGGTTTTTCCTGATCTGACTGCTTCTTCCGATTGAGCCTGATCGATCCGCTTTTTCAGCGCTTCTATCTTAGCATCATCGTCCATCAGAATTACCGGATCCATTCTCTGTCGTGATTCTTGGAAAAACTAACGTAAAACAGCCAAAAAGCTGATTAACTTGGCTCTACCCACGACAGCGAGTAGCCCCGCTAACCGCGCCCGTTTAGAAAAGCGGGTGCGCCAAGTCAACCGCCATGCTGCGCTGCGAAAATTTCAAAGAAATATCAGCGATTTGAAATAAAAAAGGCGCACCGTTATTCGCG
>JADMKQ010000169.1 GCA_015478735.1 Sphingorhabdus sp.
CGCTGTTGTGACGATGATCACTAGACTGAAGATTGGGGGAAAATGTGGTGAACTAAAGCAGGAAGTGCGCGTCACAATACAGGAAGCGAGTGGAGCATAAAAAATGGGAGTCGATTCCCGAATAAATTCGAGTCTCGGCTCCCACTGCGCCTGATTCGGGATGCGCCCCTCTTTCGAATTGGGCATCCACATCTCTGGCATCCGGTTTCCGGACCATTATCGTTAAAGGTTTTTTGGTTTTCCGTATCATTGCTTGCGCAATCATGTGTCGGTTTAAAACCCGATATTGGTCCAGTTACCCAGTAATTGATTTCGATTCGGTCCGCTCTGGTCTACACCTTTGCTTTCCAGGATCTCTACCAATCACCAATCGAAACATCATCCTGATATTCTAATGAATATAGTTGATCGTTCGATTATCTTCGGGGTTTGAATCGTCCCGTCGGGTCATTGCTGACTTGTCGCCGGTCGGGTTCAAATTCCTTCCGATACGGTTCTTATACCACAGATATATGAGTCGCTCCAAATGCCAGATATAAACATGGGGGTGAGCTGGTGAAGTTTTGTTTTTCAAAACTTCTCTGTATAGCAAGCAGGCTTGAGCGCCCTGCTCTGTCCAGTTCCGGAATATCGGCCTGATCAGAGGATAGCAACTAGGGAATAGTCGCGATTTTACAAAGTGCCGATTAAATTTGAAGGAATTAGCCGTCGGTCCGGTCTTTCAAACGGGAGGAGTTTTGAAAGAACCGGACCTTCGGAACAATCCCGATGCCCAATATGGAGAGGGGTGGGGCAAACGGGACCGAAAAAACCCTTAAATAGTCAAACTTGAACCGTGGTCATCAAAACGATGCTAGTGACGGTTAAAGATGCTAAAATATTGAAAAGCGTTTTCATTGGAATTATCCTTTTTATTAAAAACGCCGATCAAACATCACTTTTCCTATTGAAACTTTTTTAAACTTTTCCTGTCGAACAACTAAAGCCTACTTAGCGAGTAGGTAAATAACTTCAATTGATAAGAACTCACGTTCAGTTGCATGATTTGCATCTGAACGTAATTTTTGCATTTCATGCTGCACGAGTCGAAGTTTTAAAACGCAAAACTTAGTCATCACCATGCGTGACAATGGCGATCGAATAGCTTGCGCGCAGCCGAACATAGCTGCACGTTGGGAAAAATTCCCTGATTTTTGCTATATACAGAGCACATAGCCTCGCTTCAGGTGACAAACTAAGCGCCCGCACACAAATTGAGATGCTGGAGGATAAAGCCGGATTGGTTCTGACTAACTAGTCACTTTTGCATCATGCATCAATCCGTGCACCGGGATTAGCAGCGTTTACTATGCCACCATCGACAATCAATGTCGTCCCAACAACATAGTCGCCTGCGCTACTGGCCAGATAAATAGCAGCGGCTGCCATATCTTCTGGTCGGCCAATCCTCTTTGCCGGAATGCCTTTTTCGACAGTATCCTCATGATCGCGGGCTGCTTTATTCATGTTCGAAGCAAATGCGCCTGGCGCGATACCGGACATGACAATATCTTCGGAAGCCAGTTTGGACGCCATTTTGCGCGTAAGATGAATGACCGCCGCTTTAGATGCCTGATAGCTGTAGGTTTCCCATGGGTTGACCTTAAAACCGTCAATAGAGGCAATGTTGATTATCTTCGCTGGACGTTCAAAACTCGCGGCAGCTTTCAATTGTGGGTGCAGCGCCTGGGTGAGGAAGAATAAGCCTTTGACGTTCGTATCCATCACCTTGTCCCAACCCGATTCGGGAAAACTGAGATATTCCTCACCCCATGCGACACCGGCATTGTTGACCAAAATATCGAGCCTTTCCTCGCGACTGGCAATTTCCGCAGCAAGGGCCTTGCACCCTTCGACACTGCTGACATCGCCGGGGACAGCAATGCAATTATCACCCATTTCATCGGCGGCCGCTTTACAGGCATCGGCCTTGCGTCCTGAAATATAGACCTTGGCTCCTTGGGCGAGAAAACCTTCCGTAATCATCCGTCCGATACCACGATGACCGCCCGTTACCAAAGCAACGCGGCCCTCAAGCGAAAAGAGTTTGTTAAAATCCATAATATATCCCTTAATATCCGTGCATCTCGGCAACGCGGTTGGTGTGATAGTTTACGTCGCCCATAAACTCGGCCAGTGCGCGATCGCGCTTCATATAAAGGCCGATGTCATATTCATCTGTCATCCCGACGCCGCCATGCATTTGGACGCCTTCCCTGACCGACAGAGCGGTTGCTTTTCCGGCTTTAGCCTTCGCCACGGATACCATCATTTCGGCCTGCGGTGAATCTTCATCCAGCAATTGCTGCGCCTTCAACACGGCGGCACGGGCGATTTCCATCTCGCTATACAAATGCGCAGCGCGGTGTTGCAGCGCCTGAAAAGTGCCGATGATCTGGTCGAACTGTTTACGACCCTTGATATAGTCCACTGTGATGCCCATCGCACCTGCACCAACGCCCAATATTTCGGCGGCAGCACCGGAACGGCCAGCGTTCAGCATCCGTTTCATAACCGATGATCCGTCATCCACTTCACCGATAACGGCATCTGCATCGACCAGAACCCCGTCAAACTCGACATGAGCGGCCATTGCGCTATCGACCAGACGGACGCTGTTTCTGGTCAAGCCAGACGCGCTTGTATCAACGGCGAACAGGGTTAGACCCTTTTCATCTCCAGCGCTACCACTAGTCCGCGCCGCAACGATAAGCATATCAGCCGATCCGCCCTGCACCACAAACTGCTTTTTGCCGTCCAGCTTGAATCCGTTGCCTTCCCGCGTTGCTGCCATAGATATGCGTTCGGGGCGATGTTTTGCCCCTTCATCAACGGCCAGCGCCAGAACGCTGTCGCCCGATAATATGCCGGGAAAATATTTGTCGCGCAGCGTTTTGCCGCCAGCGTTCAGCGCCTCGACACCGGCAACCGCTGTTGTCAAAAATGGCGAAGGGGTAAGGTTGCGTCCGATTTCCTCGAGCACAACGCCCGCTTCAACATGGCCAAGGCCAAGGCCGCCTTCGTCTTCGGCAATCAGGATACCGGAAAAACCCATTTCCGCAAATTGCTTCCACAGCGCGTGCGAAAACCCGTCCTTGCAATTTTTGTCACGAAACTCGCGGAGATGGGCGACATTGCCCTCGCCTTTCATAAAGTCCGCTGCGCTGTCTTGCAGCATCTTCTGATCGTCGTTCAAGTAAAGCGCCATCGCTTTTCATCCTTCTGATATGGGGTAACGGCCTGTTCTCAGGCGTTAGGTAGCTGCAAAATCTGCTTGGAAATGACGTTCAGCATAACCTCGCTGGTGCCGCCTTCGATGCTGTTCGCTTTTGTCCGTAACCAGCTACGAGCCGTCAGCCCGCCATTCGTTGCATCGCTTTCCCATTCCAGCACCTCGCTGCCGCCGGCAGACATGATCAGCTCATGACGGCGTTTGTTGATTTCGGTTCCGGCATATTTCATCATATTGGGCTGTGCGAAGTGGCAAAGATTGGCCTTGAACATATCGCCGAAACGCTCTGCCATTGCCCGGAATGCCAGAACGTCAATATCCATTTCCGCCATTTGGGCACGGAGCATCGGATCATCCAGACGGCCCTTGTCATCGCGGCCATAGCTATCCGCAAACTTGGCTCCCAGCGATGTCGCCCCGCCGGAACCATCGCCGGAAATCATGCTGCGCTCATGCCCCAACAGGTATTTGGCGACATCCCAGCCACGGTTCACTTCACCAACGACCGAGGATATGCCTTCGCCATAGGTTTTAGGCACTTTGACGTCAGTAAAAAATGTTTCACAAAAAGCGGACTGGCCAGAGATCAGAACAATCGGTTTCGTTTCAACGCCCTCGCTTGTCATGTCGAACAACATGAAGCTGATGCCCTTGTGCTTGCTCGATTTGTCGGTCCGCGTAAGGCAGAATATCCAGTCGGCCTTATCCGCATAGCTGGTCCAGATCTTCTGGCCGTTGATCAGGTAATGATCGCCCTTGTCTTCCGCAGATGTTTGCAGCGAAGCGAGGTCCGAGCCCGAACCGGGTTCGGAATAACCCTGGCACCAGCGTACTTCGCCGCGAGCGATGGGTGGCAGAAAATGGCGCTTCTGTTCTTCGGTACCGAAATGCAGCAACGCAGGGCCGAGCATCCATATGCCGAAGCTTGCCAGCGGCGAACGTATCTTCAGGCGTCCCATTTCCTGAAGCAGGATTTTGGTTTCCGCCCGAGACAGACCGCCGCCGCCATATTCCTTTGGCCAGTCGGGAACGGTCCAGCCTTTGGCTGCCATTATATCCATCCACTCTTTCTGGCCCGGTTTGAATGTGGGGTTTTTGCCACCCCAGCAAACATCAGTTTCATCGACAGCGGGTTGACGCATTTCCGGTGGACAATTTGCCTCCAGCCACGCAGCAGTTTCTGCGCGGAAACGTTCAAGGTCAGACATGACGGTACCTCTCTTAATTATCTAGTTAAGGGCTGACTATCACAATTCAGGACTATCGTTCAATCATCTGATTCCCGAAAAAGTAAGAAAAAAATGGCAGAAGAGTGCGCGTGCCCGATTCCGTAGCGGCAATGCATTCTCTTACCGGAATCGATTGACGGCCAATTCGCGCTGGGCCTATGCTTCAAAGAAAAATATCGAAAATAGCGGGAGAATATGGCGTGCGATTTAAAGGCATAAGAGTTGTCATGACAGGCGGCACTTCCAGCATCACTGTGGCCATAATTAGCTCCGGTATTCGGAGAACATCAGCGGAGATTGAAGACACCATTATACCGGAGAACCTGCGTTGACAGAAACATCCAGCAAACTCCCGCTAAAGACCAAACTCCTTTATGGCTCCGGTGCTGCAGCCTATGGAATCAAGGATAACGGGTTCGCCGTTTTCTTGCTTTATTATTATAATCAGGTTGTCGGCATGCGCGCCGATGTTGTCAGCCTGGCAATAGCCATTGCATTGTTTGTGGATGCCATGATCGATCCGATTATAGGCCAGATGACAGACCGCACCAGAACATCGATTGGTCGGCGCCACCCTTGGCTCTATGGATCAGCCATTCCGATTGCGATTGCCTGGCTATTGCTGTGGCATCCACCCGAAGCCAGTCCGACTGTGCAGTTTTTCTATTTGCTGACTATGGCCATGCTGGTGCGCTTCTCACTTTCCGCCAATGAAGTTCCGTCGCTGGCGATTGTCCCTGAACTGAGCAAGGATTATCACGACCGTACCAGTATCGTGCGCTATCGCAGCTTGCTTGGCTGGACAAGTGGCCTTGTTATGATGGTTCTGGCTTATGGTGTGCTCCTGGTGCCCAGTGAAGAATATCCGGTCGGACTGCTCAATAAGGATGGATATTCGACCTTTGCATTTATCGGTGCGGGAATCATGTTTGTGGCCGTTCTGGTTTCAGCCACCAGCACCCACAGAAGGATAGTGGATCGGTACCAGGCCGAAAAAGCGCATCCTGAAACAGCGGAAGATTTCTCGCAAATGCTCGCCGCTTTTCGATTTTCGCCATATATGCTGTTGATGTTTGCGGGGGTTTTCGCCTTTACCAATCAGGGCCTGACTTTCGCCATGACACCGTATCTCCTTACCCATGTGTGGGAATTTGGTTCGACTGAACTTACCCTCTATTCTGCGGTCCTTTTTATCGGGGTTATCCTGGCCTTTGTTCTGGTCACACCGATTTCCATGCGAATCGGGAAAGCTAAGGGTGCGGCCTATCTGACATTTCTTGCCGTGGTGTTCGGCACAATGCCCTATTGGCTGCGGATGGCGGGGCTGTTTCCCGAACCGGGGTCTCCCTATTTGATTCCGGCATTGTTCATTGCAATAATCATCGCGATTGGGGCGAGTATCTCTGCCATGATACTGACCTTTTCCATGATGGCGGATGTTACCGATGCCTATGAATATACCGCAGGCAAACGAACTGAGGGGTTATTTTCCTCTGGCATGTGGCTGATGCAAAAGATGGTGGGCGGCATGGGTATCTTGGTATCGGGCCTGATTATCGCTTTTATCCAATTGCCGGAACAGGCAGTCCCCGGTAGCGTAGATCCGGGGATTGTGGACAATCTCGCTCTGATATTCGTAACGATAATTACAATTATCGGCTTGACGGGAACATGGGCTTACACATTATTCCCGCTCAATGAAGAGGATCATAGTGACAGGCTTTCGAAACTTGCAACCGCGTCACCGCCTGCGGAATAAATCGAAGAACAAGAGCCTCTTTCTTTGTGGCAATGCCATTATGGCTCTGATAAGTTAATTGCATAATTAAATTAAACAGCTTTAAAAAAGGACAGGAACATGGATTTTGATCTCACCGAAAAGCAGGAATATTGGCGCAATCGCGTGCGTGAGCATATCGAGAATCATGTTCGTCCACGCGTTGCCGATTACAAAGCCGAAGACGAATCCGGAGATCGCTGGAAAGTCCTGAATGTCGTTGAAGAAGAAAAAGCGAAAGCAAAAGAAAAAGGCATCTGGAACCTTTTCATGCCACCTTCAAACCCCAACCTCCCCCATATTGACGATAGTTTTGAATTTGAAGGTCCCGGCCTTACAAATCTAGAATATGCGCTATGTGCCGAAGAAATGGGCCGGGTTAGCTTTGCGTCCGAAGTGTTTAACTGTTCCGCACCCGATACCGGCAATATGGAAGTCTTCCACCGCTACGGCACTCTGGAACAGAAAGAGCAGTATCTTCGCCCGCTGATGAACGGAGAAATTCGCTCTGCATTCCTGATGACGGAACCGGCGGTCGCTTCTTCCGATGCTACGAATATTGAAACCGCGATTGTTCGTGACGGCGATGAATATGTCATTAATGGCCGGAAATGGTGGTCTTCGGGTCTTGGTGATCCGCGCTGTAAAATTGCCATTGTCATGGGCAAGACATCTTTTGAAGGCAGCCGCTACACACAGCAGTCACAAATATTGATGCCAACGGATGCGCCGGGCGTGAAAATTATACGCCATCTGCCAGTCTTTGGTTATGATGATGCACCGCATGGCCACATGGAAGTCGAGATGAAAGATGTGCGGGTTCCGGCATCCAATATCATCCTCGGCGAAGGTCGTGGTTTTGAAATTGCGCAGGGCCGTTTGGGGCCTGGCCGTATTCACCACTGCATGCGGACAATTGGTGTCGCGGAAGAAGCGCTTGAGAAAATGGTCAAGCGCCTGCAATCGCGTATTGCTTTTGGCAAACGTCTCTCTGAACATAGCATTTGGGACGAGCGCGTGGCACGGGCCCGGATCGACATCGATATGAGCCGTTTGCTCTGCCTG
Source organism: Sphingorhabdus sp. (assembly GCA_015478735.1). Lineage (GTDB taxonomy): Bacteria > Pseudomonadota > Alphaproteobacteria > Sphingomonadales > Sphingomonadaceae > Parasphingorhabdus. The sequence goes on from JADMKQ010000169.1 coordinate 7,343, forward strand.
AAAGCCGCAGACATGATGGACAAAGTCGGCAACAAATATGCCAAGGCGGAAATCGCGATGATTAAGGTGCAGGCACCAAATATGGCGCTGAAAATTATCGACGATGCGATTCAGGCGCATGGCGGCGGCGGCGTTAGCGGCGATTTCGGCCTTGCCAGCGCTTATGCTCATCAACGGACCTTGCGTCTCGCGGATGGTCCCGATGAAGTGCACAACCGGACAATTGCAAAAATGGAATATGGCAAATATGCCGAAACGGCAGATGGCAGCAAAATGAAGGATGAAATATCTTCAGGCGATCTTGCCGTTACACGATAAGAGGGGGTTAAATGAAAGCAGCAGTTTTAGTCGAAGCGGGTAAACCGCTCGTAATCGAAGATGTCATAATCTCCAAACCGGGGCCGCATGAAGTATTGATACGGACGGCCGCCTGCGGGCTATGCCACTCGGATCTGCATTTTATTGAAGGCAGCTATCCGCACCCTCTCCCCGCCATTCCGGGGCATGAGGCAGCGGGTATCGTCGAGGCTATCGGCAGCGAAGTTCGCACCGTTTCAGTTGGCGATGCCGTGGTGTCCTGTCTTTCTGCATATTGCGGGCATTGCGAATTTTGTGTGACGGGGCGCATGTCGCTCTGCCTTGGCGCAGATACGCGGCGTTTGGGGGATGATGCACCGCGCATTACTCGCCCGGATGGAACACCGGTCGCACAGATGCTGAACCTGTCTGCATTTGCCGAACAAATGTTGATCCATGAGCATGCCTGCGTAAAAATTGATCCCGATATGCCGCTTGACCGTGCCGCCATCATTGGCTGCGCGGTTACCACAGGTGCCGGAACAATCTTCAATGCCTGCAAGGTTACACCTGGTGAAACTGTCGCAGTCGTGGGCTGCGGCGGAGTCGGCTTGGCGACCATCAACGCTGCAAAAATCGCTGGCGCTGGCCGTATTATCGCAGCGGACCCCATTCCTGAGAAGCGCGAACTGGCCATGAAGCTGGGCGCCACAGATGTCGTCGATGCAATGGCCCCGGATGCAGCGGGACAGATTATCGAAATGACCAAAGGCGGCGTTGATCATGCAATCGAAGCCGTTGGCCGCCCGGCATCGGGTGATCTGGCTGTCGGATCGCTGAAGCGTGGAGGGATGGCAACTATCCTGGGTATGATGCCGCTTAATCATAAAGTCGGTCTTAGTGCTATGGACTTGTTGTCAGGCAAAAAGCTGCAAGGAGCCATCATGGGTAATAACCGCTTCCCGGTCGATATTCCGCGCCTGGTCGATTTCTATCTGCGCGGCATGCTCGATTTGGACAGTATCATTGCCGAAACCATTCCGCTTGAACAGATTAACGATGGTTTCGAGAAAATGAAAAAAGGTGACGCGGCACGTTCCGTTATCACATTTGGATAATCAGGCGCAGGACCGCGCTTACAGGTAAATTGGCGAGTAGATTTGGTATGAACCCACAAGACGACATGACCGGCACGATGGAAGTTCCGGAGAAGGACAAGCTGGACGAGGCTAGTCTCCTCAAATGGATGGAAGCAAATGTAGAGGGCTTTGCTGGTCCGATGACCATAACAAAGTTCAAAGGCGGTCAGTCCAATCCGACTTACAAGATTGAAACGCCGGGCACTGATTATGTCCTCCGGAAAAAACCTTTCGGTAAACTGCTTCCTTCTGCCCATGCCGTTGATAGGGAATTCAGGGTTCTGGCGGGACTCTTTCCGACCGGATTTCCTGTAGCAAAGCCTTATGGTCTATGTGAAGATGACAGTGTCATCGGCACGATGTTCTATATCATGGGCATGGCCGATGGACGGACTCTCTGGGACGGCACATTACCAGGCATGGAGCCGGATGAGCGGCGAGCCATTTATCACGAGATGATCGATACTCTCGCTTTGCTCCACAGCTATGACCCTACGAAAGTCGGTCTGGAAAATCATGGCAAGCCTGGAAATTATTGCGAGCGCCAGATTTCCCGGTGGAGCCAGCAATATAAATTGTCGGAACTCGAAACGATTCCGGAAATGGATCAACTGATCGAATGGCTGGCCAAAACAATCCCGGAGCAAAAGAGCTTTGGTATCGTCCACGGTGACTTCCGCCTCGACAACATGATTTTCGCACATGACAAGCCCAAGGTGATCGCGGTGCTCGACTGGGAGCTCTCGACGCTTGGTGATCCGATTGCAGATTTTGCATATTGGCTAATGGCCTATGAAATGGAGCCGGAAGGACGAAGCGGCCTGAAAGATGTGGACTTGAATGCGCTTGGTATTCCCTCGCGCGAAGAAGCCATTGCGCGCTATTGTGAAAAATCCGGAATTGATAATTTGCCTCCAATGGATTGGTATCTTGCGTATAACCTTTTCCGGATTGCTGCTATTTTACAGGGTATCAAGAAACGTGTAGTAGATGGCACCGCGAATAGTGCGGCAGCTTCCGAAATGTCCGACCGGGTTACCCCTCTTGCACAGGCCGGATGGAAAGTCGCACAACGGGCGGGTGCAGCATAAACAGGCCTGAATAACAGGAGCAAAGCCATGGCAGATCTACAAGACAAAGTGGCCATCATTACCGGCGCGGGCAGCGGCATCGGCAGAGCGGCGGCTCTGCTATTTGCTGAGCATGGCGCAAAGGTCATCGCCAGCGACATTACCGATGCGGTTGAGGATACTGCTAAAGGCTCTGACGGAAATATCATTGCAATCAAAGCGGATGCCGGTTCCGAAGGCGACATTGAAATGCTGGTTGAAGCCGCAGAGCAAAAGTTCGGGGACTTGCATGTCTTTTTCGCCAATGCCGGTATCGGCGGCGGGTTTGAGGGTATTTTTGACAGCAGTGTTGCCGAGTGGCAGGAAGTGTTGCGCGTCAATCTGATCGGGCCGTTTCTGGCAGTTAAATATGCCGGAAAGGTAATTGCCGAGAGCGGGCATGGCGGATCGATTATCTGCACCGCCAGCGTGGCCGGTATCCGGTCGGGGGCTGGCGGCCCGGCTTATTCTGCATCGAAGGCCGGTGTTATCAATCTGGTCAAGGTCGCGTCACAGCAATTTGCAACATCCAACGTCCGTTGCAACGCGATTTGTCCCGGTATTACAGAGACGGGCATGACCCAGTTTATCTATGATAGAGCGCGTGAAAAAGGCAAAGAGGACCGGCTGGGTTACCTCAACCCGTTGCGCCGCGGGGCAAACCCAATTGAGATGGCAGAGGTTGCCTTGTTCCTTGCCTCTGACCGGTCATCCTATGTCAATGGACAAGCCATTGCCGTAGACGGCGGACTTAGCGCATCGCATCCCGTCACCCGTCAGGAATTTGGCCGGACAGCGGTTTAACGCTTAATCCGCAAAGGCTAGGCCGGCCCCGTCAAATTGCACAAAATCCACACGGCCGTTGGTTGTGCCGCACAGGAACGCGCGCTGGCTACTTCCTGAAAGATCGCCTTCGACACGCCATCCGTTACCGTCTCGCGCCACAGATTGTATTTCGGACACGCGGGCATTGTCACCGGCCTGACGCTCGGCCGCGTCTGAACAGACATTGACCGCCATATCCATCTCGCTGGTGTCACGGTTATCATAGCGACGATCATCATAGCTGCGGTCGTCATAACGCCGGTCATTACGATAATCGGAATCATTGGAACGGGCATTTTTTGAAGCTGCACTGGCGATTGCTGCGATCCCACCGATAATCAGCGCGCCTGCAATTACATCGCCGGCATCAATCCTGTCCCGGTGGCGGCGATAGCCGCGGCCATAACCATAGCCGCGATAGCCCCGGTAACCACGATAGCTCCGCCATCCTTCGACCTTATCATTGTCTGCGCTCCAGCCGAGGCTGGCAATATCAAGGACGCTGGCCGTCGCAGGCGCAGGGTTTATCGGCGCCGCCATAGCTGGTGTAAATCCGGTGAAGATTAATGCTGCCGAGACCGCAAGGGCCGACAATTTTTTTGGATAATACATAGCTCATACCCCAAAGTTCAGCAGATTCTGCGCCCAAGAACCGACTCGCCCACTATATATAGGTGGTCCAGCCTGTCATGAGGCTGAACCATATTGTAATTTCTTGCAACTTTATCTGCGATATTTCAGATTTTTCAGGCGCACATCGGCTACCCGATTGCCATCAATATAACAGGTAAACTTACCTCTGTCGGAACCACGGCGATAACCGTTACGCACATCCACGCGGCCCTTGATCTTATAGCCGTTGCGTGTCCGGTCGACATCGCTGACCTGGGTCACATTGGCGTAGCCATAATAGCCTGCCCTGCTTTCGGTAGCCCGGACACATTGGTCTACAGCCTGCCGCGGACTGATATATCTGTTATAGCGACTATCATAGCGATTATTCCGATAGCGATCGTTGTAAGAATAACGGTCATTATATGAGTATCTGTCCTTGTTACTGGAACTCGCAATCGCAGCAATCGCTCCGATAACAACAGCCCCGGCAATTATTTCCCCGGCGCTGATGCCGTCCCGGTCCCGGTCATAACCCTTGGCCATTGCCGGTGTCGCAGAAACAGCCATCGCAGTTGCGGCAGCGGTTCCGATCATCGCTTTCTTAAGAGTGTTCATCTCCACTTTCCTTCGCACTGCCCGGGAACAATTTCCGAGCTTCTGTGGCTCCTTATAGTGGATCAGGGTTGAGTAGAGGCTGAACTCTCTTGTCATCTATCGTTCACATAAATAACGACTTATATGAACATACCACATGTTTCTTCTTGTTTAGTTTCAAACAAAAAAGGGCCGGAGATGTTTCCATCACCGGCCTAAGTTGTTGTTCTCAGGAGGAACAAGGGTAGGTGCCGACCTTTTAGTCTTTAGGAGAGGGGGCCGGCACCAAACTGGTTAACCTTTGACAAATTCCGGGTAAGCCTCGACACCAACTTCCGTGATATCCAGACCCAGACGTTCGTCTTCTTCGGTGGGACGTACACCGATGGTGAATTTCAAAATCGTCCAGATGATTGCGGTAGTAACGAAGGTAAAGGCACCGATGGCTACAACACCCAGAGCCTGAACTCCCAGCTGCGCACCGACGCTCAACGTCACGCCATCAACTTCTGACTGCGTATTTGCAGCCACGATCAAAGTGCCCCAGATACCGGCCAGCAAGTGGACAGGAATTGCGCCCACAACATCGTCGATTTTCAGCTTGTCGAGCAATGGCACCGCCACCACAACGATCAGACCGCCGACTGCACCGATCATGATGGAGGCCGGAACCGAAGGTGCCAGTGGTTCGGCTGTGATCGACACCAGGCCGGCCAATGCACCGTTGAGCGCCATGGTCACATCGATTTTACGATACATAAGCTGCGTCAGGATAACCGCTGTCGCCACACCAGCTGCTGCCGCCATGTTGGTGTTGACGAAGATCCGTGATACGTCGCTAACATCGCTGATCGTGCCCATCGCAAGCTGCGAAGCGCCGTTAAATCCGAACCAGCCGAGCCACAGGATGAACGTACCCAATGTGGCCAGCGGGATGTTTGAACCCGGCATGACATTGACCTTGCCATCCACATAGCGTCCCAGACGTGGCCCGATGATAATCGCACCGGAGAGAGCTGCCCAGCCGCCGACCGAGTGGACCAGGGTCGATCCGGCAAAGTCGCTAAATCCGCGCTGGTCAAGCCAGCCAGCGCCCCATTCCCAGCTACCTGTAATCGGGTAGAGGAAACCGGTTAGCACCAGAACAAAGATCATGAACGGCCAGTATTTGACGCGTTCTGCCACTGTACCCGATACGATCGATGCCGCCGTTGCACAGAAGACCATCTGGAAGAACCAGTCCGAGGCTACCGAATAACCGGTTTCGACATCGGCAGAGCCAACCGCTTGCATGCTGTAAGGACCAAAAGTCCCGATCCAGCTGGTTACATCCGTATACATCAGATTATAGCCGGTAGCCCAGAACATGAGGCCGCCAAGCGAGTATAAGCTGATATTTTTTAGGCACTGCATGGTCACGTTTTTGGAGCGAACCAGCCCCGCTTCCAGCATCGCAAAACCGGCGGCCATCCACATAACCAGGAAACCGCCGATCAAAAATAATAGAGTGTTTAGAATATAGGCGACATTTGCACTGGGATCAGTGACTGCTGCCGCCTCTTGAGCGAGTGCGGGTGATGCGGCCCCGATAGCCAGTAATCCCGCAGATAATGTTAGAATTTTATTCATTATATGCTTCCCTGTTTATATCGCAGTTTCGCCGGTTTCACCGGTGCGGATACGCACGGCTTCGGCCAGATCCATGACGAAAATCTTGCCATCCCCGATTGCTTCCGTGCCGGCTGCGCTCTGGATTGCCTCGACGACTTGCGTCGCAATGTCGCTCGCGCATGCAATCTCCAGCTTCACTTTCGGAACCATGGTGGTGGTATATTCGGCACCGCGATAAACCTCGGTTTGCCCCTTTTGACGCCCGAAACCTTTGACTTCAGACACGGTCATGCCCGCAACGCCGACTTGCGTCAGCGCATCGCGCACATCATCGAGCTTGAATGGTTTGATTATGGCAATGATAAACTTCATCTGACCCCCTTTGCTATGGTTCAGGGGTTAATTCGCAAAGCCCGTGCCAGAATCGTAAATAGTTGGATTTTAACGATAAATCTTATAGCAGAGATCAAAAGCAGAATGTTTTTTGGGCAGCGAAAGGCCATTGCCTAAATTTTAGGCAGCACCTTTTTCCATTCTTTCGATAATCTGCGGGATGAGCGCTTCCGTCTCACGGCGTCCTATTTCGATTAGTTCGTCCGCCTTGGTAAAGTTCTGCATATCGATATGACCGACCGCCGGGGACAGGGCAAAATCAGGAGGATCGAGGGCTAGTGAATAGCGTCCCAGATTGCGTAGGGAAAGGCCGATAGCCGCTTTCACTATGGCGATGCTGTTGGGATATTTCCCGTCATGGCGCGTGATGCCGGCCATCTCTGCGCGGTGGATGAAATCATCCTGTAAATTGACCGAAAGACACATGGTATCGGGCGCCATTTCACGCGCCGGGGACACCGGCACGGGCAGCGCCGTTCCGCCGTCCACCAGCAAGCGGCCATCATATTCCACTGGTTTGAAGATACCGGGCAAAGACATGGACGCCCGAAGCGCGGGAACCAGTTTACCCTTGTTCATGATGATCGTATCGCCTGTCCGCAAGTCAGCGGCAACCGCAGCCACCGGAATTGACAGGTCAGAAAAATCAAGATTGCCAAGCTGTGTGTCCAGTTCCCTTTCAATAGTCCTTGCCCCCATAAAAGCGCCGCGCTTGAAAGAGGGGTCCATGAAGCGAAGCAGGGTTCGTAAATTGGCGGTGCGGGCGGTTTCTTCCAGATAGTCGAGCTTACCGGCAGCAAAGCTTGCTCCCGCAATCGCCCCGATGGAGGTCCCCGAAATCGCAGCTATTTCAATCGGCGAGGCTTCCAGCGCGCGCAGCACACCGATATGGGTCCAGCCCAAACCCGCTCCGCCGCCAAGCGCGAGAGATAGTTTCATAAGGACACATCCTCTGCCAGTATCGCTCTTGCTT
>JADMKQ010000170.1 GCA_015478735.1 Sphingorhabdus sp.
CACAATATCGTCGATATAGGTAAAGTCGCGCGCCATTTTACCTTCGCCATAAACTTCGATCGCTTCACCAGCGAGGATCTTTTGCGTGAAGCTGAAATAGGCCATATCGGGGCGACCCCACGGCCCATAGACTGTAAAGAAACGCAGGCCGGTCTGCGGAAAGCCATATAGTTTCGCGTATGATGCGCTCATCAATTCGCATGAGCGTTTGGTGGCGGCATAAAGCGACACCGGGTTCATGGCTGGTTCTTCCTCGGTAAAGCCTTCTCCGCCCATGGGTTTGTCACCATAGACCGAACTGGAAGACGCATAGACCAGATGCTGGAAATCAGGGGCATGACGGCTGGCTTCGAGCAGGCTTAGATGACCTTGCAGGTTCGACTTTTGATAAGCAAACGGGTTGTCGATGCTGTAACGCACCCCGGCCTGTGCGGCGAGATGGACGATGCGTTTCACACCCTCATCCTGCACCAGCTTAAGGACGCTTTCATTGTCGGATACATCCATTTCCTCGAACCGGAACTCTGGTAAAGCGTGCAGGTTTTCAAGCCGGGCAGCTTTTAACCTTGGGTCGTAATAATCGTTCAGATTATCAATGCCGATGACATGCTCCCCGCGCTCAATCAATTTGCGGGACAGGGCATGGCCGATAAACCCTGCTGCGCCTGTCACCAGCACCGGGCCGGATTTGGCTTTGAGATCATCCCGATTGTTTGTCATTTTGTCCCTTTGTTCAGCGATTATCATTCTGTCTTGCGGTTACCGGTAAAGGCTAGGATTTCCTATCCTCCTCACCGAAAATAATCGCGGCGTCGGGTTTGTGCTGGTATATTTCATCTTGGGTAAGCCCGTTCAGCTCGTGGGGAAAAATGAGCCAGTCTTCAGTTTCGCGTACCACGAAATCCGGCCGCGAACCGGTCCTGTTGCGTGACGGTTTGTAATAGATGGTGGCAACCCGGACATTGTCCGGCATGTTATGGCGGCATCGCTCCCGCAGTTCTTTCAGGAACGCTTCAATGCTCCGGCCGCTGTCATACACATCATCGACGATCAGCAGGCTATCTTCGGGATTCAGTGTATCGACCAGATAGCCGAGGGCAAAAACCTTTACCGACCGTTCCTGTTTATCAATACCGGAGTAAGAGGAGGTCCGGATGGCGATATGATCCGTAGGAACACCATGAAATTCCAGAATTTCTTGCACAGCAATGCCTACTGGCGCGCCGCCCCTCCATATACCGACAATATGCGTGGGGCGAAAATCGCTCTCCAATATTTGCATGCCCAGACGAAAGGAATCCGCCAATAAGGCGTCAGCGGTAATATAGTTTTTTTCTGTCGTCATAATGGTCTCAATCGCCGGGAGGTTATTTCGCGGACTTTACCATAAGAGATAGGTAGCTGCTGTTTCAAACAGGTTAAACCCGTTTCGGGCGCTTAGCTATCCATTAAACAGGCTGTCCATTTTAGTCTGGCTGCCTTAAGATTCATTGACATCAGGAACTGCCAAAACCGCAACGACAGGACATTGTCACATGGATATCAAAGATAAGATTATCGTCATCACCGGGGGAGCGAACGGGATTGGCGCGGCTATGGCCCGGCGTTTTGCTGAAGCTGGAGCAAGACATATCGTTTGCGCTGACCGCGATATGGTGGGGGCGCAGGCCGTTGCGGTGGAAATTGGCGGGACGGCGATTCAAACCGATGTTTCTGTGGAAGCGGATATCCGTTCGCTGATTGAAACGGTAGAGCGCGATATCGGTCCGATCGACCTGTTTGTGTCCAACGCCGGGATCATCATGTCGGGCGGTGTAGAGGTCCCTGACGATGCGTGGCATAAAATCTGGGAAATTAATGTCCAGGCGCATATCCGTGCAGCGCGGATACTGGTCCCGCTAATGCTGGAGCGCGGAAACGGATATATTGTCAGCACGGCCTCAGCGGCTGGTCTGCTCGCACAGATTGGCTCGGCACCTTATTCGGTGACGAAACATGCGGCGGTCAGTTTTGCCGAATGGCTGGCGATCACTTACGGCGGGGAGGGACTGAAAGTGTCGGTCCTGTGTCCGCAAGGCGTCGAGACGGCTATGACAGCGGATATCAACACATCGACCGTTGCCGCAGACGGTATGCTCACGGCAGAAGCGGTGGCGCAAAGCGTATTGGAAGGAATCGAGGAAGAGCGCTTCCTGATCCTGCCCCATCCGAAAGTTGCTGATTATATTAAGCAAAAAGGCAGTGACCCGGAACGCTGGATAGCCGGGATGCAGCGCTGGCAGGAGCGGTTGAAAGGTCCGGCCTAGCAAAAATGATATGATAAAATGAAGCATTGGCCGGCCGCTAATGCGCAACTAGCGTTTCTCACTTAAAGAAAAAAGGAGAGTGAGATGGCATTAGTATCTGTGGTCGGCGCAACGGGGCGTCAGGGATTGGCACAAATTCGCCAATTGGCAGCAGCGGGGCACAAAGTCCGTGCCTTGTCCCGCAGCGAAACGCCCGATCTGGGCGGAAGCAATGTCGCTGATGAAGCGCGCATCTTTGACCTTCAGGATGAATCAACCTGGGTTCCGGCCTTTGAAGGGTCGGACGCTGTTTTCTATACTCACCCTCTGCAAGCGCGTGAGGACCGCGCGACGATGGTTGGCCGCGTAGCCGCTGCCGTCAATAAAGCGGGAGCAAAGCGCTTTATCTGGAACACGTCGAGCTGGATTCCAGAGCGCCCGGGCGATCCATTCACCTATGGCAATAACACGATTTCCGTGAACGAGATTTT
>JADMKQ010000171.1 GCA_015478735.1 Sphingorhabdus sp.
CAACGGAGAAGCGACAAGCGGTATATTTCGATACAGAACTTTCCAAACTTGCCACTGCGCTTTCAAATGCTTTGGGAGATGGGAAATCCATAAATTTCGTTGATTCCAGTCAGGATGAATCGAAATTACTGATCTGGGCGGGGGCGGATACAGATCCCGGTCAATATTTCCTGTTCGATAAAAATAGCAAGGAGATGAAGCCGCTCTTGGGTGTGCGCCCGCTGGTCGAGAAGCAAAAGCTGGCGATATCCGAACCTGTATCCTATCCTGCCGCAGATGGCACGATGATCCCTGCTTATCTGACATTGCCGCCGGATGGTTCGAACAATAATATCCCCGCCATCGTCATGCCCCATGGCGGTCCGACAGCGCGTGACGAATGGGGTTTTGACTGGATGGCGCAATTTTTCGCCAATCAGGGCTTTGCTGTAATACAGCCAAACTTCCGCGGATCATCAGGCTATGGGGATGACTGGTATCATAAAAATGGTTTCCAGGGATGGGAAACAGCCATTGGTGACGTGAGCGATGCCGGTCGCTGGCTGGTATCCCAGGGCATTGCAAAACCTTCGGCACTTTCGATTGTCGGTTGGTCTTATGGGGGTTATGCTGCGTTGCAGTCGGCCGTTCTGGCACCGGATCTGTTCAAGGCCGTCGTTGCCATTGCTCCGGTAACCGATCTGGCTTTACTCAAATCCGAGTCGAGAAGATATTATAGCGGCGCTATCACGCGGGACTTTATCGGTTCCGGTCCCCATATAAAGGAAGGCTCCCCGGCCCAGAATGCGGCAACCATCAAGGCGCCCGTTTTGCTCTTTCACGGTGATTATGACCAGAACGTAAATGTAAAACAAAGCCGGTTGATGGTAAACAAGCTAAAAGATAACGGCAAATCCGTGCAATATTTCGAATATCCAAAGCTTGCACACAGCCTGCATGACTCAGAGGTGCGCGCTGAAATGCTGCAAAAATCATTAGATTTTCTGCCGAAATAGCACAAAAAAAGGGCGGCTCCGAATGGGCCGCCCTTTTTTGTATATCGTTGAACCGGTTATCGTGAATAGAATTCGACGACCAGATTTGGTTCCATTGTTACCGGATAAGGCACTTCGTCCAGCGCAGGAACGCGGACATAGGTTACTTTGTCGGTTCCGTCCGGCGTGATATATTCAGGAATGTCGCGCTCTGGAAGGCTCTGAGCTTCGATGACCAGCAGCATTTCCTTGGCTTTGTTGCTCAACGAAATGATGTCGCCGGGCTGCACTTTGCGTGACGCGATGTTACATTTTACACCGTTCACACGAATATGTCCGTGGCTGACGAGCTGACGTGCAGCGAAAATCGTTGGGGTGAACTTGGCGCGGTAAACGACCATGTCCAGCCGCTGCTCCAGCAGACCGATCAGGTTATGGCCGGTGTCGCCTTTCATGCTCGATGCTTCTTTATAAGCGCGCTTGAACTGTTTTTCGGTTACGTCGCCGTAGTAGCCTTTCAGCTTTTGCTTGGCGCGTAGCTGAATACCGTAGTCGGAAAGCTTGCCTTTGCGGCGCTGACCGTGCTGACCGGGGCCATAATCGCGGCGATTTACAGGTGATTTGGGACGACCCCAAATATTTTCACCCATGCGGCGATCAAGTTTATATTTGGAACTGGTACGTTTTGTCATGTTAATGACTCCTAATTTGCTAAATAAACGATCCCGGAGTGCACCGAAAACCCTTGCGGATTATCGCGGCTACCGCTTCACCGGGGTGCGGAGCCAATTGCAAGCCGCGCCTATGACGATGCGGGGCATGAATGTCAAGCGCCTATGGGGCTATTACCGGGCAATAAATCGCGCCCAAAAACGCCATGTATGCTCGACTTAAAGCGGCGCAGCGATTAAAGCCGCTGCCATGACCAAAACGACCCCGTTACCGCCCATGGAAACCATGGCTGATGTCCGCGTGCAAGTGGACCGGATTGATGGCGAGCTGATCGCCCTGATGAAGCAACGCTTTGACTGTATGGACGCCGCCGCGCGGATCAAACAGGACCGCAACGCCGTGCGTGACGAAGGGCGCAAGGCGCAGGTTCTGGCCAATGTGAAACAACTGGCCGGAGATGCCGCGCTTCCGGTGCCGACCATGGCCGCGATCTGGGAAATGCTGATAGAAACTTCGATCAGCTATGAATTGCAGAAATGGGACCAGATCAGGGACAAGTAAGCGCCCTGATCGTTATTTCTTCATATACGGCTTTTCCAGAGCGCTGATAATACCGCGCCATGTCTGCACTTCTTCATTGGTCCATGCGGGCTTGGTGACCATATTGCGGAGCGTTACCTTTGTAGCGGCCGCACGGTCCGGCGGATAGAAATAGCCGGATCCTTCCAGCGCCCGTTCCAGATGTTCAAAGAAACGGTCCAGTTCGATCTGCGGAGCCGGTTCGCGCTTTTTCTTTTCAATGGTGGGCTGCACTGTGCCTGAATGGTCCATCTTGGACAGCTCGTAGGCGACTAATATAACCGCTTGCGCCAGGTTGAGCGAGCCAAATTCCGGGTTGATCGGCACGGTGATAATCTTGCGCGCAAGCTCAACGTCTACAACTTCCAGACCGGAACGCTCCGGACCGAACAAGATCGCGCATTTCCCGCTGGCCGAGGCCATATCCTCTGCTGCCTGTGACGGGGTCAGAACGTCTTTGGTCATCCCGCGTTTCCGCACCGTGGTCGCATAAATGTGCGAGCAATCCGCCACGGCTTCTGCGGTTGTTTTAAAAACCTGCGCTTCTTCCAAGACCTGATCGGCACCTGCTGCTGTCGGGCCAGCCGACGGGTTGGGCCAGCCATCCCGCGGGTCCACAATCCGCATTTCGGTCAGGCCAAAGTTCAGCATCGCCCGCGCCGCCTTGCCAATATTCTGGCCAAGCTGCGGTTTAACGAGAACGATAATCGGTTTGCCGGTGCTCATTTCTTTATGACATCGATGATGCCAATATCTTTCACACTACCGGCGAATTCTTCGAAATCCTTGGCCTCGGTAAAGTCCTTATAAACCGATGCGAAGCGGATATAGGCAACCGAGTCGAGATTTTTCAAACCGTCCATCACCATTTCACCAATGCGCTTGGACGGTATTTCGGTTTCGCCGCTGGTTTCCAATTGCCGCTGGATGCCCGATACAAGCTGATCCATCTGTTCCTGCGCGATGCCCCGTTTGCGGCAGGCGAGCGCCACCGACAAATCAATCTTGGACCGGTCGAAAGTTTCCCGCCGGTCCTGGCTTTTCACGACGCTGATCTCACGAAGCTGGATCCGCTCAAAGGTCGTGAACCGCGCGCCGCACCCTTCGCATTGCCGACGCCGCCGGATAGTCGTTCCATCTTCCGTCGGACGGCTATCTTTTACCTGGCTATCGTCATAGGCACAAAAGGGGCAGCGCATAGGGAGGTCCGATTATTCCGGATAGACCGGGAAACGGGCGCAGAGCTCCAGAACGCGCTCGCGAACATTGGCTTCTACTGCCGGATCACCGGCCTCGCCTTTTTCGCGCAGTCCGTCCAGCACATCGGCAACCATGTCGCCAATCAACTCGAACTCCGCAGGGCCAAAGCCGCGCGTTGTCCCTGCCGGAGAGCCGACACGAATACCGCTGGTCTTCATAGGTGGCTGCGGGTCGTTCGGAATGCTGTTCTTGTTGCAGGTAATGCCGGCACGTTCGAGCGCTTCATCAGCATCGCGGCCGGTAATGCCCAGCGGCGAAAGGTCGATAAGCGCAACGTGCGTATCCGTGCCGCCAGCGACAAGATTGGCTCCGCGCTCTTTCAGGCGTGTAGCCAGAACCTTGGCATTTTCGATGACCGCTGCGGAATAGTTTTTGAATTCGGGACGCAAAGCCTCACCGAAAGCAACAGCTTTTGCGGCGATGACGTGCATCAATGGCCCGCCCTGTAATCCAGGGAACACAGCGGAGTTGATTTTTTTGGCAATGGCTTCGTCATTGGTCAAAATCAGGCCGCCACGCGGTCCGCGCAATGTCTTGTGCGTCGTGGTGGTGACAACATCGGCATATTCCAGCGGATTGGGATGATCGCCCGTAGCGACCAGACCAGCGAAGTGGGCCATGTCGACCATGAACAGCGCTCCAACCTCATCGGCAATCGCGCGGAACTTCGCAAAATCAATCTGCCGCGGATAAGCGGAACCACCAGCGATGATGAGTTTCGGCTTATGCTCTTTGGCAAGCGCCGCTACCTCGTCAAAGTTGATCAGGTGATCGTCTTCGTTCACGCCATATTGGATCGCGTTGAACCATTTGCCCGATTGCGCGGGTTTCGCGCCGTGCGTCAAATGTCCGCCAGCATCCAGAGACATGCCAAGGATAGTATCGCCCGGTGTAGTAAGCGCCAGCATCACCGCACCATTGGCCTGAGCGCCCGAATGTGGCTGAACATTGGCAAAGCCGCAGTTGAACAGTTCTTTCGCCCGTTCGATAGCCAGCGTTTCGACATCATCCGATGGTCCGCAACCCTGATAATAGCGGCGGCCCGGATAGCCTTCTGCATATTTGTTGGTGAAGACAGAACCTTGCGCCTGCAATACAGCTTTGGATACAATATTTTCAGAAGCAATCAGCTCGATCTGTGTTTGCTGACGCACCAACTCGGCATTGATCGCACCCGCCACTGCCGGATCGGTTTCCTCAACAGAGAAATCAAAAAACCCGGTAGGCCGGATAGTCTGTATATCTGCGACATTACTCATCATGCTGCTCCTTCGACTATGGGGGCGGAAAGTTTATCGACCCGGCGTTGATGCCGGTCGCCGCCAAATTCCGTGTTCATAAATATATTCAAACAATCTTTTGCGACCTCTACCCCGATCAACCGGGCACCCATAGCGATGACATTGGCATCATTATGTTCACGCGCCAGCTTTGCCGACAGCCCTTCGGATACCAGAGCACAGCGGCAAGCCGGATTACGGTTGGCGGCAATGGATATACCGATACCCGAACCGCACAAAGCAACTCCGCGATCAGCATCGCCTGATGCAATCGCATTGGCCAGCTTATAGCCATAATCGGGATAATCGACAC
The DNA here is from genome assembly GCA_015478735.1 of Sphingorhabdus sp. Classification (GTDB taxonomy): domain Bacteria; phylum Pseudomonadota; class Alphaproteobacteria; order Sphingomonadales; family Sphingomonadaceae; genus Parasphingorhabdus. The sequence continues at coordinate 5,079 of JADMKQ010000171.1, forward strand.
TATCCGTTGTCATCGGACCCAGGTCATTCACTACATGTCCGGCATCGACAAGCCACTGAACCAACGCGGCTTTCATTTCAATGGCAGCATGATCGGAAGCAATAGCGACGCGCATGAGGATCAGTCCTTCAATCTATACGAGAATCGATGGTGCGGTATGTAGTGGAGCCGCTTGGCTTAGGCCACAAAATATTGCGCTTTTCTGACAATTAAATCGCAGCGGGGAGCCATTTAGCGTTCTCATAGTCCTAAGCAACCGTGCAAGCACTCTTCGACAGGCTCAATGCTAACGGAGAAAGAGCAAAAGTGCTCAAATTTCCATCTGGCTGCCAAGCTCGACAACGCGGTTGCTGGGAAGCTTGAAAAACTCCATCGCGGTAGCGGCATTACGCAACATCCACGCGAATATTTTCTCTCGCCACAGCATCATTCCCGGCTTTTCGGAAGGCAATAAAGTCTGGCGCGACAAGAAGAAGCTGGTCGTCATCATGTCAAACTCCATGCCGCATTCTTTTACCTTTTTAAGCGCCGCCGGCACGTCGGTTTCCTGCATGAACCCATAGTTCAGGATCAGGCGATAGAAACCGCTCCCCATATCGGTAACCTCAACCCGTTCATCCCAGGGGATGCTGGGCACATCCTTAATATTGACCGTCAGGATTACCACACGCTCGTGAATGATCTTGTTGTGCTTGATATTATGCAGCAGTGCCGAGGGGACCCCTTCTGCGGATGACGCCATGAATATGGCGGTTCCGGGAACCCGCATCGCGCTTTGCTTGGCTGACTTGGCAAAAATTTCCAGGGGCATGGCCGCTTCTGCCATTTTATCCCGCATGATTTTCCGTCCCTTGGCCCAAGTCGTCAGTAATATGAACGCAAATGCGCCGACCAAAAGCGGGAACCATCCGCCGTCAGGAACTTTGGTAAGGTTCGCTGCAAAATAGGCGCCATCGACCAGGAAGAAAATGCCGATCAGCGGGAATGCATACCACCATTTCCATTTCCAGAGCGTCAATATCACGATCGCCAGCAAACAGGTGTCGATGAACATGGCGCCGGTCACGGCGATACCATAAGCCGAGGCAAGATTGCTGGAGTTCTGGAACGTCAGGACCAGCAATATGACCGCAATCATGATGGTCCAGTTGACGACGGGGATATAAATCTGTCCCGATTCCGCCGCACTGGTATGCTTGATCGTAAGGCGCGGAATAAAGCCTAGCTGGATGGCCTGATGGGTTACCGAAAATGCGCCGGAAATGACCGCCTGACTGGCGATGAAGGTGGCCATTGTCGCCAGTATAACAAGCGGCAAGCGCAGAAATTCAGGGGCAAGGATGAAGAAGGGATTCTGGATGGCTTCGGCTGCGCCCGCAGAATCAAGCGCAAGAATCATCGCTCCCTGCCCGAAATAATTGCAAAGCAAGGCTGGCAGCGCAAAACCGAACCATGCGATCCGCATCGGTTTCTTACCAAAATGCCCCATGTCGGCAAAAAGGGCTTCCGATCCCGTCACCGCCAGTACCACGGACCCCAAAGCCAGAAATGCCTTGGTCCCGTCAGTCATGAAAAATTGCACCGCATACCAAGGGTTAAGCGCAGCCAATATGCCGGGATAAGTGATAATGTGGCTTATTCCCAAAACCGCAAGTACCGAGAAATATATCAGCATGATCGGTGCAAAAAATGCTCCGATTTTGGCCGTTCCCCGCGATTGTATCATGAACAGGAAGATGAGCAGGCCAACAGCAATGGGCAGCACCCACGGAGCCATCCCGGCATGGACAACCGTAAACCCTTCGACAGCCGATAAAACCGAAATGGCAGGCGTAATCATGCTGTCGCCATAAAATAGCGATGTGGCAAAGACGCCAAGCAGCACCGCAACCCAGCCCAGTTTTGATCTGCGCAAAGTACCGGACAATAATGCAACCAGCGCCAGACTGCCGCCCTGCCCTTTATTATCCGCGCGCATCAGTATCGTTACATACTGGATCGAAACAACCAGCATTATCGACCAGAATATCAGGCTGACAACACCCAGAATGTGAAGCTGATCCAGTTCCAGGGGATGAGCACCAACAAACGTCTCACGAAATGCGTAAAGGGGGCTGGTACCAATATCGCCGAAAACAATACCAATCGCACCCGCGACCAGCTTTGTAACACCGCTACCCTCTTGGCGAGAACCATGCGGTTGAATAGCGCGATTACGTTTTTTGATTGAATTCAATGCGGGTTCAGACATGCATTGCCGTACTGGCCGTATCCCTATGGTATCAGAGCAGTGACCATTTTCAGGCGCAGCCGCTGTGACGAGCGCGGGCGATTAGCATGGGCCTTCATGCATAGCAACAAAGGTGGCCACTATGCCAATTATCTTATTGATAAATAGAGGTTTTACTTGTCCATAGCCGGGATTTCAGCCGTCGGGAGAGATGGCTGTATCTGCTCCATTGCCTCCAATCGCGACTCGAGATCTTCACGCCACGGCGCATCTTCCGGACTGCGTGCTAAAAGCTCCGTCCAGATCGCCCGCGCCTGGTCTATCTTGCCGGATTGGGCATAAGCCAGCCCCAGGAAAAACGGTGGTCCAGGATGTTCGGGCGATATATCGGCTGCTCTCTGGAACGCGAACTGGGCCGCTGGCGTTATGATGCCCTCGGCATGAACGACCAGCGCATTGCCTAGCCCGACCCACAGGTCAGGATCATTCGGATGTTCTTTGACGCCGTTACGCAAGTAATTGGCCGCAGCTCCATGCTTTCCGCTGCGGTTGAGGGCATCAGAAAAGACCAGCCATTCGCGCGCAGTGCCGAAACGCTCGCCCATTTCTTCGCGGGATTCGATTTTGCTCTCGTCAAAGCTGCTGGCCTTTTCCTTGGGCTCCACCGAAACGCCCGCCACGCCCGGATGACCTTGCCAGGCATAGCCCGCGACAGCGAGCAACAGTCCCGCTCCGGTCAGTTCATAAGCGCCGCGCGGCAGCTTGCCGAGCCAGACCAGACCGCCAAATACCAGCAGCAAAAAGCCAAGGAGGATTAACCAGCCCATCAATTCTTATCCTTCTTGCGCCGGAAACGGCCTCTTGCCATCAACAAGGCCATGACCAGCAATAATATCGGCGCGATCCACAAGGGCCATGTCGTTGGCGTTACCGGCGGGTCATAGCTCACCCAACTCCCATAGCGCTCGATCAACCAGTTACGGATTTGCTCCGGCGTTTCACCTGCCATGATACGCTCACGCACCTGGCTGCGCATATCGCCTGCCATTGGGGCATTGCTATCCGCAATAGACTGGCTCTGGCATTTCAGACAGCGCAGTTCCTCCATCAAGTCGCGCGCAGCTGCCTCTTTCGCCGGGTCCGCCAGTTGCTTGTCGGCATAAGGTGCGGGCGGCAAACCGGTTTGGGCCGTGGCGGGCAAGCCAATGGCCAAAAGGATCAAGGCAAGAATATATCTCATTGCGCCTTCCGTAATATCTCGAGCAATTCCGGCACATCTTCCTCACGAATATCGCCGATATGCTGGTGAACAATGATACCATTGCCATCTATCACAAAAGTTTCGGGAACGCCCGACGAACCGAGTTCCAATTGCACCGAACTGGTCGTATCCGACCCGATCCGGCTATAGGGATTGCCCCAGCGGTTGAGGAAATTCGCAATATCTTCGGACGTATCCCGGCTGGCTATCGCGTAGATATCAACACCCGCTTGCTGTAGCGCGAGAAGCTGCGGAGCCTCCGCAATGCAGGGCAGACACCAGCTTGCAAATATATTGAGCAGCTTGGGCTTGCCATCCTTCAGGTCGCTACTGCTTAAGGCTGGCCGCTGTTCAACTGCGGCGGGCAGTGAAAACTCCGGCATCGGCTTCCCGACCATTTTCGATGTAATGACATCGTTTTTCGGAGTTATCAAACCAGCCGCGAAAACCGCGAAAAACAGTCCGAAAAGCACTAGCGGAACCCAGAGAAGCCAACGGTTCATAACACCATTTCCGCATATAGTTTCTGTTTATGCTGCACATAGCGGCGACGCAAACGCCCGACCAGCGCCAGCAAGCCGCCAAGCGCAACCAATATACCGCCATACCAGATCAGCGTGACAAACGGTTTCCACCACACCCGAACCTGCCAGCGTCCCTGTGCATCGCCTTCCCCCAGAACGACATAGAGTTGCCCGTTCCAGCGGGTTAGCAAAGCCGCCTCGCTCGTCTGGGTCTGAGCGGCAGCGAACATGCGGTTTTGCGGTGCAATCTCGACTATCTTCCCGCCATCATATTGAGCCGTCAACCGCGCTTCCAAAGCGGTCCAGTTCGGGCCTGCAACCGGCTCTATGGCTTCGAATTTCAGCTTCCATTTGTTCACCGTAATCTCGTCACCGGGCACAGCAGCCACCAGTCTTTCTTCGGTAAAGCTGCTTTCGGACGCCATTCCGATCAATGCCACAGCAATACCAAAATGCGCAATCACCATACCATAAGTGTGCATGGGCGTGCGCCGCAAATTGCGCTTCCACAATGGTGCGAAACTTGCCACCGCGACACCCGCGGCAAGAGCCATTCCGAGCAAAGACAAAACCGACATACCCGTTGTCAGCAGAACCAGCAGGAACAAGGCACCGGCGGTTATCAGGATCGGAACGGATACCCGGCCCAGCACGACCTTTAAGTCATCGCGGCGCCAGCGTATCAAAGGACCAGCGGCCATGATAGCAATCAGGATAAGCGTCAACGGGCCGGTTGCCAGATTGAAATAAGGCGGGCCAACGGACAGCTTTTCATTGGTCAGCGCTTCCACCGCCAGCGGATAAAGTGTCCCGACAAAAACAATGCCCAATATTGCCGATAGCAACAGGTTATTGGCCACCAAAGCGCCTTCCCGGCTGACCAGCTCGAACCGATTGCCTTCCCGCACCGTGCTAATTCTGAGCGCGAACAAGGCTAATGCTCCGCCAATATAAATGGCGAGCAGCGCAAGAATGAAGCTGCCGCGCTCCGGATCAACGGCGAAAGCATGGACGCTAGTCAAAATGCCCGACCGCACAAGAAATGTCCCGATCATCGACATGGAGAACGCGACAACTGCCAGCATAACCGTCCATGCGCGCAGGCCATCGCGCGTTGCCAGCACCGTCACTGAATGGAGCAAAGCCGTTGCCGCCAGCCAGGGCATGAGCGACGCGTTTTCGACCGGATCCCAGAACCACCAGCCGCCCCAGCCAAGCTCGTAATAAGCCCAGTAACTGCCCGCCGTAATGCCGAGCGTCAGGAAAATCCACGCGCCCAGCACCCATGGCCGCATCGCCTGTGCAAAGGCGGGACCGACATCGCGGGTAATCATCGCGCCAACAGCAAAAGAAAACGCGACGGACAGGCCGACATAGCCAAAATAAAGCGTTGGCGGATGGAAAGCCAGACCGGGGTCCTGCAACAGCGGGTTTAGCCCCTGCCCATCCTGCGGAACCGGAAAAATACGCTCGAACGGATTGGAGGATATGAGCAGAAACGCATAGAAACCGATGCTGATAAACGCCTGCGCCGCCAATGTTGTGACCAGCGTTTTAACTTTCAAACTACGCTCGAATACCGCGATAAACGCCCCGGCGAGCCCCATTACAGTGACCCACAGCAACATGGAACCTTCATGATTGCCCCAGGTTCCGGCAAATTTATAAAGTAGCGGTTTGACCGAAGCGCTGTTTTGCACCACCAGCGCAACCGACATATCGGAGCGCAGGAATAGCCATATCAACAGCAGGAACGACAGCGTAACGAGCACGCCTTGCGCCACTGCTACGGGCCGGATCGCGGCGTAATAATCCTCGCGGTCAAAGCGCACTCCGACAGCGCCCAGCACAAATTGCAGCATTGCCAGCCCGGCAGCCAGCCATAAAGCGATCAGACCTGCTTCTGCAATCATTCGACCAGCGTTTCTGTTTTCGTCATATTGCCGGTCATATCAATTCCCTCCAACTCACGCGGGACATAGTTTTCATCATGCTTGGCAAGCAAAGTATCGGCCACGAATACACCGTCGCCGGTCAACTTCCCGTCGGCCACAACGCCCGACCCTTCAACAAACAAATCAGGTGTGATGCCGGTATAGATAACCGCTTGCCGCGCTGTGCCATCCTGAACGATGAAATTGACCGTCACGCCATCGGCTTCGTGGCGGATAGAACCTTCCTCTACCATACCGCCGAGACGGATAGCCTGACCAGCCGCTGGTTTTTTAGCGACAATATCAGAAGGTGTATAAAAATAGCTGGCCTGATCCTTCAGCGCAAAAGCCGCCAGCAAACCCGCACCAACCAGCGCAAGCAATGCAAGCACCGCCAAGGTCAGTCTTTGATGTTTCGCCTTCACTGCTTGATTCCGTTCATTTTCTGGCCACTTACCTTCTGGCCTTTTTAAGCGTTTCCGCTTTGGCTTCCGATTTGCGCATGGACAAATAGCTGCCAGCAACAACCATCGCCGTGCCGGCCAATACGATTACATAGGATGCGATGACAAAAGGCCAATGATTCATTCTGCCGCCATCCGTTTCAATCTTGCTTCTACCTTGGTTTCCGCCAATATCCCGCGCATCCGCATCAGCACTATTGCGCCAAAGATCAAGCTAAAGCCAACTACATTTATAGCGAGCGGCCATAGAAAGGCTGTATCAATGGAAGATCCGCTGACGGTGATGCTCGCCTTTTGATGAAGGGTATTCCACCATACGACCGAACGGTTGATAATCGGAATATTGATCGCACCGATTATTCCGAAAATCGCGGTCACGCGCGACACTCCGCCTTTCTCCCCGCTCGCATTGGCAAGCGCGATATAGGCAAGATACAGGAAAAACAGAACCAGCACTGATGTAACCCGGCCATCCCAGACCCACCATGTTCCCCAGGTAGGCCGTGCCCAGATCGATCCGGTAACCAGACCCAATGCCGTGAACAAGGCGCCGGGAACCGCCACCGCGCGCGCGGCAACCGATGCCAGCGGGTGCCGCCACGCGATTTGCACAATGCTGGCAATCGCAATCGCGCTCCATCCACCCATGGACAGCCAGACGGTCGGAACATGGATGTAGAGAATCCGGACACTATCGCCCATCAACCTGTCTGCAGGCGCATAGAACAGGCCATAGATCGAACCAAAGGCGATCAATATTACACCAATCGCCATGAACCAAAGCGTTAGCGGCCTGGCAAGCGACAGAAAGCGGGTGGGATTTGCGTATGCGTGCATGAAAAAACGGTTATTGCCTCGGGCTACTGTGCGACCAGTAAAATCGGATTTTTTGATGGCAGAACTGTCACGGGGCGACAAGTGTTTTTCTGGATGAACAGGCCGGATTCGCTGAAATATCCTGCTTATTCATCTTATGCGTGGTTTAGCGGCCCAATAACGCCTCTGCCATATTATCCGCGACCTCGGATGCAGGCAGTTTGCGCGAAGCACTTTCTTCCCAGATTGCTGTCAGCCGTTCCGGGATTTTTGCGACCCGCTGGTTCACTTCCTCGGCATTGCCCTCGCCAAGATATTCCAGAGCAACGCTGATGATACCGCCTGAATTAATCACGTAATCCGGAGCAAAGAGTATATCGCGATCAAAAATCCGTTGTCCATCCTCCGGCGTAGCCAACTGGTTATTGGCCGCTCCAGCGACAATAGGTACGTTCAGATGCGCGATGGACACTTCATCAAGAATCGCGCCCAATGCGTTGGGGCTGAACACATCAGCCTCGACACGCATGATTTCGTCCAGACCTACAACGGTAGCGCCAATTTCCCCGGCCAAAACATTGGCATGGTCCCGGTCAATATCCGCAATACTGAGCTGCGCGCCGTCCTTTGCTAGTAAACGGGCCACCCTGCCGCCTACGCTGCCTACGCCCTGAATAGCGACATGCACACCCTCTACGCTGTCACGGCCCAGTTTATATTTCACCGCCGCTTTCAAGCCAAGATAGACGCCCATTGCCGTAAACGGACCCGGATCACCGCCCGCATCGCTCTGATCACTAATCGGCAGGCCGGACACATATTTTGTCTGCTTGGATATTTCGACCATATCAGCAGTATTGATACCGACATCTTCCGCGGTGATATAAACGCCGCAAAGCGAATCAACCATACGGCCAAAAGCGGCCATCATTTCGGGGGTTTTCGTCCGGTTGCGGTCCGCCAGTATCACCGCTTTACCGCCGCCCAATGGCAAGCCCGCCATTGCATTTTTGAAACTCATACCGCGGGAAAGCCGCAGTGCATCTGTCACTGCGGTTTCGCGATTCTCGTAATGCCAGAATCTCGTGCCGCCCGCTCCCGGTCCCAAATGTGTGGAATGAATTGCAATAATCGCGCGCAGACCGGTTTCAGCGTCGTGAAAGAAATGGACACCCTCATGCCCGTCAAAATCTTGCAAATCCCACATAGCCACCATTGGAAAGCCCTTCAGTTGGTGCGTAATTTAATTTGGATGTATAGCAATAATATTACAATGCCGTTTTGTCACCCGATAAATGGGAAAAACGGTGCTCCAAAGATATTTCTATCGGGTGGTTTTGTAAAAATGGGGCGATCGAGGGGTCTCGAACCCCCGACCTCCGGTACCACAAACCGGCGCTCTAACCAACTGAGCTACGATCGCCACAATCGCATGACATATAAACTGCCTGCTGCGCGCCGCTGCATAGGGATGCATGGGGGCTGCCGTCAAGCATTTAGAGCATGACCGAGCTATCAATCAAGCATCAAAATGCATCGCCACGTTCACGGTGCACCAGTCGGGCCGGTTGACGCGCCGCATCGACCAGTGCGCGCTCCTCCACAAAGGCGCTTTGCATCTCGACTGTCATGTCGAGTCTGAACCAGCGCGTCGCCAGTTTTACCTGGCTCTGGACCTCCGAAGGTGCAGCAAAACTGGCGGGGTAGGATTCGGCCCAGAAATCATTCAAGCTGCCATAGCCAACATCCGCCCTGCGGCCCAGAAACTGCCGGGCTCCACCAATATCCGGATTGTTGGATAGCATGGCAAGCAGGATCGCCTGCTCCGGACGCAGGGTGTTGATGTTAATGGGCGACAAATCAGTCGTCGGCAACGCACATAGCCACGGCGCAAGCTGAGCATAGACATCACTCGTCATGCCCTTCACAGCCCGCAGCTCGCTGATATCGACCATCACCGCATTTGCCGTGCGGTAGGGCGTCTCCAGTTGCATATAATGCACATCCTCCGCCCCGCTCCGCAGCGGGACTGTATCACTATCGATCCAGTCGGTTAGTGACTCCATTATCTCCATCGCCTGCCCTTGCGGAACATCAAGCAAACCCATTAACCGCATAAATTGCGTCTGGCCTTCCGGCCTTGCAGTCAGAACAGCACCCGTTTGTTGCACCACGCTATTCACATTAAAACAATTGCCCCCATCCCTAAGCTCGGCACTAATCAAACCGCCGGGAACAGGAAAACGCCTCTCCTGCCCGTTCCAGCCGCCAAGATTGGTTGTCCGTCCGGGAGAAACACCGACAATCTGTTCAGCTGATTGCATACCAATCGATTCTGCTGCGATCAGATAAGCCTTGGCCTGACTGAGCTCACGAGCATTGGCCGCAAGCTTGGTTGCCCCCGCCAGCCGGTCAATTCCGTGCGCGGCAAGCACCGCAATCACAGCCACCAGTAGCAGAACCGTCAACAA
>JADMKQ010000172.1 GCA_015478735.1 Sphingorhabdus sp.
CGAACAGGGCGGTGATCGCATCTTCTTCCTTGGTCGCCATGCCGGCCCGGCCTTTGCCGCCGCGCCTTTGTGCGCGGAACGTATCGAGCGGAGTCCGTTTGATATAGCCGCCATGTGTGACGGTCACGACCATTTCGGAGCGTTCCATCAGGTCTTCGTCTTCCAGTCCGTCCCATGCGGCGGTGATTTCGCTGACCCGCGGCGTGGCGAATTCATCGCGCACCGCTTCCAGTTCTTCGCGCATCACGGCATAGAGTTTCACGCGGTCAGCGAGGATCGCGAGATATTCCTCGATAGCGGTGGCAAGTTCTTTCAACTCGTCGCCAATTTCCTCGCGGCCAAGAGCGGTCAGTTTTTGCAGACGCAGGTCCAGTATCGCCTTCACCTGAATGGTGGAGAGCTTGTAAATATCGCCCTCCACTTCGGTCTCGATGGCCTCGACAAGCCGGATATAGCCAGCGATTTCGGCAATCGGCCATTCGCGGGCCAGAAGCGCTTCGCGTGCCTGTGCGGGGGTTGAAGACCCGCGGATGATGCGAACGACTTCATCCATATTGGTGACAGCGACAACCAGACCGAGCAATATATGCGCGCGTTCGCGTGCCTTGTTGAGTTCAAATTTCGTGCGCCGGGTAATGACTTCTTCGCGGAACGTAACGAACGATTCGATAATATCGCGCAGGTTCAGCACTTCAGGCCGCCCGCCGCGAATAGCCAGCATATTGGCAGGGAAGCTCGATTGGGCAGGGGTGAAGCGCCAGATCTGGTTCAGCACCACGTCTGCGGTCGCATCGCGTTTCAGGTCGATGACGACGCGCACACCGGCGCGGCTTGATTCGTCGCGAATGTCGGACACACCCTCAATCCGCTTGTCCTTCGCCGCTTCGGCAATTTTCTCGACCAGACCGGATTTGCCGACCTGGAAAGGAATGGAGGTCAGCACGATGGAGCGTTTATCGCCGCGCCCTTCCTCAATCTCGTGCCGGGCGCGCATCATGATAGAGCCGCGACCTTCTTTATAGGCCGATTTCGCACCCGATTGCCCCAGGATCAGAGGGGCGGTGGGGAAGTCGGGGCCGGGAATAATCTCTATCAGTTCATCAATCGTGATCGCCGTATTTTCTATGTAAGCAAGGCAGGCATTGATGACTTCGCCAAGGTTATGCGGCGGAATATTGGTCGCCATGCCGACAGCAATACCGCCAGCGCCATTGACCAGAAGGTTGGGGAAGCGCGCAGGCAGAACCGATGGTTCAGAGCGGCTGCCATCATAGTTATCGACAAAATCGACGGTATCCTTGTCGAGATCGTTGAGCAGGCTGTTCGCAACCTTGTGCAGCCGCGCTTCGGTATACCGCATGGAAGCAGGCATATCGGGGTCCATGGAGCCGAAATTGCCCTGACCGTCGATCAAAGGCACGCGCATGGACCAGTCCTGCGTCATACGCGCCAGAGCCATGTAGATCGCGCTGTCGCCGTGAGGGTGATAATTGCCCATCACGTCGCCGACAATCTTTGCGGATTTACGATAAGGCCGTCCGAAGACAAAACCGCCTTCCTGGGACGCGAACAATATCCGCCGGTGAACCGGTTTCAGGCCATCGCGAACATCGGGTAATGCGCGGCTGACGATGACCGACATGGCATAGTCCATGTAGCTCGATTTCATTTCATCGACGATATCAATCGATTCAATACCAGACGGTTTGGGTGCAGTGGTTTGTTCGTTCACAAACTGGCCTTTTTCATGGGGTTTTTGATTGCGGTTCTTCTAGGACAAGCGGCAAAAAAAAGCCAGCTTTTCGGACCTGATATGCATTAATAATCCGGAAATATTCCGCAGCGGATTTCATTCTCCGGCTTTTGGTCAGGAACGTATGAAATGCAGGCTGTCTGCCGTGCTTGATTCCGGATCAAATTGATAGCCGTCACTGTCAAAAGCCTTGAGCGATTCCACGTCGTTCAGGTGGTTTTCGCATATATAGCGCGCCATCATTCCGCGTGCGCGTTTGGCTTCAAAGCTGATGAACTTGGGGCCATCGGGTCCGTCCTTGCGGAAATCAACCTCGATGATGCGGGCGTTCAATTTGTCGGCATGGGGCTTTACCGCTGCCCAATATTCGTTGCTGGCGAGATTGACGATGATGCGCTCGTCCTTGTCATCCAGATTTTCGTCCAGATCGCTGGCAAGTTCGCTGGCGATTTTGTCTTTCCAGAAATCGGTCAGCTTCTTGTAACGCGGTGCCCATTTCGTCCCCATTTCAAGGCGATGCGGGCGGATCGGGTCAAATGGTCTGAGCAATCCGTAGAGGCCGGAGAGGATACGCAAATGCCGCTGGGCAAAGTCCAGCGCTTCTTGTGACAGGCTATGCGCCTCGAACCCCGTGTAGACATCGCCATTATAGGCAAATATCGCGGGGCGTTCGGGTTGATCGAAAAATTCGCTGTAACGCCCGTGGTTCAGGTCAATCAACTTGTCCGACACCGGCATGATGTCTTTCAGTTTTTTCTTGGAGAGATTTGAAATCGCCCCTGCCAGCCGTGACGTTTCTTCCGGAAAGCGGTTATCTGACGGGGTGTGTGCGGGTAGGGGACTGTCGAAATCCAAGGACTTTGCGGGGGAGATAATTGCAATCACGAAAAACCAACCTCATATTCTGTTACAACAAAGCTATTGCATTAATTTTCATGCCGGGGTTGAAACTTACATGAAACTTCGTTCAACGTTCATTCAGCGGATTTACCCTACAAAAGCGTATCAAACTTGGTATTAGGGCCAAGACGCTTTATGGTGCAACCATATTCGGGCCAGTGACGTTAGTAGCGCTGTTGGACCTTAAATAGCATGACTAACCGGAGGATATATATGCGTTTTCTATCTCATTTTTCTATGGCTATCGCACTTGCCGCAGCGGGAACCCTGGCGGTTTCAGTTGCTCCGCAGGATGCACATGCCCAGAAAAAGGCCAAGGCGCCCAAGCTTGACATTAGTAACGAAATTAAACCCAAAATTGCCGAAATTCAAAAAGCCATGGGTAGTGATACACCGGCTTCGGCAAAGCCCCTAGTCGAAGCGCTTTTGGCAGAACCATTGGCCGGCGATGACCAGTATATCGCGGGACAGCTGGCAATCCAGCTTGGTTCAAGCCTGAAAGACACCGCTCTTCAGGAAAAAGGCATTAACGCTTCCCTCGCCAGCGGCAAAACGCCCGCCGAGCAGATGCCTGCTTTCCTCTTCTATTCCGGTAACTTTGCTTATGGCGCTGGCCGCTATGAAGAAGCTGCCCAGAAATTGCAGCAGGCTTTTGATGCCGGCTATACCGAAAATGGCGTTGGCGCACTGATTGCCGAAGCCAATTTCAAGCTGAACAAGTTCCCCGAAGGGCTGGCTGCTCTGGAACGTGCGATCGAGCATCAGGAATCCACAGGCGCGAAAGCCGAGGAAAACTGGTATCGCCGCGGCGCAGGTGTAGCGATGCAGCATAATGCCAACGGTGCGGCTGCAAAATGGACCTATAAACTGGTCGAGGCTTATCCGACAGGTGAAAACTGGCGTGCTGCTTTGTCGGTTTACCGCGATTCAGCCAATCCCAAGCTGTCGAATCAGGAAAACCTTGAGCTGATGCGTCTGATGCGCAAAGCCGATGCGATGGAAAGCGAACGGGATTATTTCGAATATGCCGACGCTGCCGATCCGCGCAGATTGCCGGGTGAAGTCGTTTCGCTTCTGGAAGAAGGGCTTGCCAAAGGCGACGTTCCATCATCCAGCACTTATGTGACGGAAGCACTGGCTGCTGCCCGTAGCGCGGTTCCTGCCGATAAAGCCAGCTTGCCCGCTTCCGAGCGTGATGCAAAAAGCGCTGCCAACGGCAAAATCGCCTTGGCAACCGCTGATGCGCTGCTCAGCTATGGTGAAAACAGCAAAGCGGCTGATCTCTATCAGACCGCGATCACCAAGGGCGGCGTTGATACACCGCGCGCGCAGATGGGCCTTGGTATTGCCAATGCCAACCTGTCAAACTGGGATGCAGCAAAGCAAGCCTTTGCCAGCGTAACCGGTAGCCGCAAGAACATTGCCGACTTCTGGACGCTTTGGATCAACCAGAAAGCGGGCGGTTCTACGGCTGAAACGGCTGCTGCAACCGCACCGGCCACAGAAGCTCCGGCGGCAGCAGAGACTGGCGACGAATAAACTATTCTCAAAATGATACGAAAAGGGCGCTTCTGGCGCCCTTTTTTTGCGGTGAGTGAAAGGCTTGGGAGACTAAAGTATCGGCACGCCCGGCAGGTTTTTGGCTGAACGTATTGTCAGCGATGTCTTGATACTGCCGACATTGGGGGCGGAGGTTAGTTTGCGGGTCAAAAAGCTCTGGAACTCCTGAAGATCCTTCGCGACGATTTTCAGCATGAAATCAATTTCACCGTTCAGCATATAACATTCGCGCACTTCGGGAAGTTGATCGACATATTCCTCGAACGCCTGCAAATCGGTTTCCGCCTGGCTTTTCAGGCTGACCATAGCAAATACCGTGATGGTATAGCCCATTTTTGCCGGGTCAATCGCGGCATGATAAGCGGTGATAACCCCGCTATCCTCCAACGCGCGCATACGCCGCAAGCAGGGCGGAGCGGTCAATCCGACGCTGTTCGCCAATTCCACATTGGTCACGCGCCCTTCGTTCTGGAGCCTGTCCAGAATCTGTAGATCAATCCTATCCAAATTTATGTCAGCCATGAATTGCAATATCCGTTCGAGAATCAATGTCTCTTTATAATATAATTAGCGCCGCAAGCAATAGCTGCTCAATTGTCCCACATTGTGACGTAGGATAATCAGGACTTACGGTATCGGGGTTTCACGGTTATCAATTTCTTAATAACCATTTCCAACCCTTCACACCGGAAATTGACTTTGCGCTACGATGACCGCCTGAAAACAGCATTGAAAGGTTCGCTTCCGGAAGGAGGGGCCGCTGCGTCCCAGTGGCGTCAAGTCGTCGACCTTCTGGCGCAAAAGCCGGAATATATGCTCGTTGAAGATGTTGAGGCTGGCTTAGAGCGGCTAAGCGAACTGCATGATCGCGTATCAGAAGTCGACCGGATTGCGGCGGTAGAGGCTTTGAATGGCCGTTTGCGCTCGGCAAAGCTGCTGACCTATCTTTGTGCTGACAGCGATCCGGTTTGTGATGCCGCTATTGATGCGGCTGATCTCTCAGATTGGGGATGGCGGGACGTTATTCCCTTTCTATCGCTTCAGGGGCGCAGCCGCTTAGCGGAGCGTGATGATCTGGGGGCATTAACGCAAGATGCCTTGAAAGCACACGCACCGGCGCGGATTGAGTTGCCTCTAATCCTCATATCGGCCAATGATGACGCGCCTGCAACCGAGGCTGAAATCGAGATCGAGGTCAAAGCTGAAGTTGGGGAAACCGATTCTCCGGAAATCCCGAAAACTGTTCCTGAAACTATTACTGAAACTCCGGCAGAAAGAGATCTGCCGGAACCGGAAGTGCTGGAAATATCCCAGATCAGCAGTCTGGTTTCCAAAATCGAGGATTATAAACGTAATCGCGATACGCAAATGTCGATTCCGGATGATCGCAGCGAGATTTCCGAAATCATCGACAGGATCGACTTTGAAACCGACGATAGCGGCACGATTATCTGGGCAGAAGGTCCGCCACAAGGTGCGATTGTCGGCGTGAGTATTGCGGAGCCTGCATTTGACGATGGCCCTGGTCCGGATGCTTATGGCTCGGCTGCGTTCCGTCAAAGAATGCCGTTTGACAATGCTCGGATGCGATTGTGCGGCGCGCCGATTATCGTCGGTAACTGGCGTATGACTGCACTCCCTTATTTTGGTGAGGAAACCGGCCGTTTCAGGGGTTATCGCGGCATCATGAGGCGCCCCAATGCTGCCGAGGATGTGGCCCAGAACAGCCTGGATGTCGAACGGCGTGAGCAGTTACAGCAACTCATCCACGAACTGCGGACGCCGCTCAACGCCATCATCGGGTTTAGCGAGATTATCGAGCAACAGCTTTTCGGCCCTGCATCCTCTGAATATCGCAAGCTTTCCAGCAATATCACGGAAGAAGCGCGCCGATTGCTGACGGGGTTCGAGGATCTGGACATTGCAGCGAAAATTGATGCGGGGCAGATTGAAAGCCTGTCAGGACTGACGGACCCTGACTGGCTGGTAACTCGCCTGACCCAGCGGCTGCAAAGCCTGACCGAAAGCAGGTCCGTGGATGTGCGTATCAACGTGAAGCAGCCAATCATGTCCTTTGCCCATGACAGTGAATCGGTTGAGCGGATTTTCGCCAGATTAATGTCGGCTGCTATCATTGGCTGCGAACATGGCGAGCATCTGGAAGCGGATTTATATACGCAGTTCGGGGCAACTCCGACCAATTATTTCAGCATGACCCGCCCGTCGCTTCTTCGCGGGATTCCGGAAGAAAAACTTCTCGATCCGTCCTATGGCATTGACGGCGATGTGCAGGATGCGCCGCTATTGGGGCTGGGCTTCTCGCTCCGTCTGGTGCGCAATCTGGCCAAATCCTCGAACGGTTTGCTCAGCATTTCGGATGACAAGATCCTATTGACCATGCCAGCGGCCGCCTATAGCGAAGAAACCGATAGAGAAACGGAATCCGAATAGGATGAAGTAAAAGGTGATATATGGGCCATCATGTTTTCTAAACTGAAACCAGCCCCCGAACATCGCTTGGAATATCCGGCGGATTTTGGCCGCCGCTTTCTTATTACCGTCGATACAGAGGAAGAATTTGACTGGGACGCTCCTTTCAGCCGGACAGGGCACACAAACCTGTCGGTGGGCAAGCTGCAACGGTTCCAGTCTTTCATCGAGGCTTATGGTGTAAAGCCGGTCTATTTCGTTGATTATTCCATTGTCGAGAATGAGGAATCGGCTGACTTCCTGAAATCCGTAACCGATGACGATAGCGCGACCGTGGGGGTTCATCTGCACCCGTGGATCAATCCGCCATTCGAGGAAGAAACCACTACCCGCAACAGCTTCGCGGGCAATCTTCCCAAGGAACTGGAGGAAGCGAAGCTGGTCGCCTTGCGAGATGTCATAGCGGTCAAGACCGGCAAACAGCCGACAATATACAGGGCAGGGCGCTACGGCGTCGGACCCAACAGCATTGAACTGCTGTCCAAACATGGCTTCATCATCGACAGCAGCGTGCGCTCGCGATTTGATTACGGGCATGAAAATGGACCGGATTTTTCACATATCGGTCCGGAACCTTTCTGGCTGGACCAGCAAGAACGCCTTTTGGAAGTGCCGCTGACCACTGTATTTTCCGGACCTTTCCGCAAACAGGGCGGTCAGTTGGCGGGGTTGTTCAACCGATCGAACATCGCGAACGCATTTTTGTCGAAATCCAAGATGCTGGAACGCATTCCCCTGACGCCTGAAGGAGTATCCGCCCGTGAAGCCAAAGAGGCGATCGACATGGCGTTGGATGATATGCTTCAGCTACTCGTATTTTCCTTCCATTCTCCGTCGCTTTCAGCGGGGCACACGCCTTATGTCCAGACGGATGCGGATCTGGACCGTTTCTATGACTGGTGGCGGGATATACTCGATCATCTACAAGAGTGCGGAGTCTCACCCATCAGTGTCGATCAGTTGATGGCTGCAGCGGGCCTGAACGGCAAATAATTCACGTAGTTTTGGGCACGGCTTCCGGCAGCGGGATTTTTTTCGTTTAGTTGCTTGCCAACCGAGCCGCCTATCCGCTATCGGGTCGGTCCTTGAATATCCGTATTTTTCATAAAATGCGGGTGTTTCGGGGCCTGTAGCTCAGTTGGTTAGAGCTGGCCGCTCATAACGGCTAGGTCGGGGGTTCGAGTCCCTCCGGGCCCACCATAGTTTTCCGAAAAGGTGCCATTACCCGCGCTTTTCCGGTTAAGCTAAAAAAGACGTAAAAACTCTTTGCTTTTCCTGAGCCCACGGCTTAGGGGAAGCGCGCGTCGGGGAGTGGCGCAGGCTGGTAGCGCACCTGGTTTGGGACCAGGGGGTCGCAGGTTCGAATCCTGTCTCCCCGACCATTTTCATACAATGGCGGATATTTCGGTTTTTACAGATGGTTCTGTAGAAGCCGTTTGTCGTGCGTCTTTTCGGACGCATCACGCGATGAGCACCACATAGCAGGAATAGCAGACGCTTCAGTTACCAAAGGGGATATCTGTGTGCGCGTGCTTCATGTGCCATGCGGTGCCCGACGCGAGTGAGGTTGTGAACTCGTGAGGGTAAGTTCAACCTTCTGCGTGTCTGTTAAAAGCTGACCTGAAAGCGGCCTCCAATCGAATCTACCGAATAGTTGCGGCCCGTTCCGGCAGCTATGCTGGCATCATCATATTCGAGATGGGCATAGTTGAGCAGGAAGCGCAGGTTTTCGACTGGCCACCATGAAACACCGGCGATGATGCCATTTTGCTTGCCCCCGATAATGCCCGCCGATTGATCTGTGAGGTCCAGATAATCATAACGCAGCGACAATGCGACCGCGCCTATGCCGCCTTTTCCGACAGGTTTGGACAGCTTGGGCTTCCGTAAAGTGCCGGAGCGATAGCCATAGCTGTCATCGGTGAGGAAATATCCGACTTCGCCATAAGCCCCGAAGAACCCGGGGTTCGGAGCAAGACCGCGTGAAAGCTTGAGCCAATGTGCTTCCCCCGTGATATGGAAGCGCCCGGCGATGGCTAGGGCTTCAAGACCGTAACTTTTTTCGCTCTTGGCGTCCTGAATATTGCCTGTGTCGATGAAGCGGATATCGGTGCTGTGAATGAGCGGGCGCTGGCGATAGCGCGTGCTGTCGATCGTGTCGCCAAGATCACGCCAATGGGCAGACGCAGCCAGATGCAACTGGGTTGATCCCAGTTTCGGCGCAAAAACCGCTCTTCCGTCAACACCGATCGAATTATTTCCGTCATCGGCCAGATCCCCCACATTGTCGGTAAAGACACCGCCCTGAAGCAGAACGGGGCCGCTGGCATATTGGGCAGACAGGCCTAGCCGCCGCTCAAACCCGAAGGCGTCGGTAAACGCGGCGCGTTCGACCAGCACCGTGTCATCCGCGCTGGCCAGCTCCTCGAGCGACTGGAAATTGTTATGTTGCCCGGCTGTCAGCGTCAGACCGCCATCCTTGTAAGTGATATACCCGTCCCAAAGCTGGGCATCACCGCCAGCGAACTCCAGCTCGAATCGATAACCGAAACCACCGGGGATGCTGCCCTCTGCCCCCAGACGGACGCGGCGCAATTCGTTGGAGAAACCAAGGCCGTCATTGACGATGCCATCCGGAGCATAGACCGAGCCGAAATCATATTGCAGACGCCCGCGCGGCTTGAATGTCCAGCCGTCTTCTGACGCAAATTCCGGCGCGCCCTTCCAGGCTGTCTTTGTTCCACCCGAAGCTTTCTGGACAGCTTCCGCAGACTTAAGCGCACGGTCCGACGTGGCGGCGACGTTTTTTATTTCGGTTTGCGATGCATTGACCTCATTCTGCACCGCTTCCAGGCGAGCGCGTAATGCTTCCAACTCGGCACGCAACAGCTCGACTTCTCTGGAAGAAGAAGAGGTGCTTGCGTCATCCGTCCGGGCCAGCAGCGGTGATGCCGACGACAAGACAAGGGCCGTGGCGGTTCCTGTTAAAAGACGTGCAATCATTATATTTCCTTTCATGTGATTGCGACGCCTCCGGTGGACCGGTCAGCATCAAATATCTGGTTGGTGTTTGGGTTGGTTCCCGAATCTAATGGCCTGTGTTCAGGCGCTTTTTCTCGGTCACATCAATCTGGACGACGCGGTCCTCGTGGACCGTTATCATGACAGAACCATAGCGCAGGCCAAGCAGGGCCTCCCCGATACTGGAAAGGCTGCTTTCGATATGCCTGCACTTTTCGGGAGCGGCTATAGTATCGGGAATAGCAACGGTGACATGCTGGTCATTGGTCATAGGTCCGCTCCACTTTCAGTAAAAATCCGCGACCGGGTGATGTGAAGTTCAAGCCGCTGGCCCAGCGCAGGCGCTGGCTGGTTTGCATCAAGGTCGATTTCCACAACACGCGATAGTCCGGAAATGCTGCCTTCGACCCGCCATTCTCCGCCTCGACGGTAAACAGCCGTCACGATCAAGGGCAGAGAACCGGCACGATTTTCCGACAAGGTGACGTCATGCGGTCTGAAGTCCAGTCTCGCTGAACCGCTTGTCCGTTCAGCCAGCTCGATATTAATGGGCCGGTCGTGGAACTTTGCCACGCCGTCTGATATGGTGACAGGGATGCTGTTCGTGTCGCCGACAAAGCCCGAAACAAAGCCGGTTTTCGGGGTCATGTAGATTTCTTCCGGCGTTCCGACCTGCTCTATCGTTCCGTGGTCCATCACCACGACACGGTCCGCGAGTTCAAGCGCTTCCTCCTGGTCATGGGTCACAAAAATCGTGGTTAGCCCCATTTGTTTGTGGAGCTGCCGCAGCCAGCGGCGCAATTCTTTGCGGACCTTGGCATCAAGCGCGCCAAAAGGCTCGTCGAGTAGCAAAAGCTGCGGTTCGACAGCCAGCGCACGGGCAAGGGCTACGCGCTGGCGCTGGCCCCCCGATAATTGCTCCGGAAAGCGATTGCCAAGGCCGCCAAGCTGCACCAGTTCGAGCAGTTCATCTGCACGGGCGCGGATCTGGGCCTTGCTCGATCGCTGTGACCGGGGACGGACAGATAGCCCGAACCCGACATTGTCAGTGATGCTCATATGTTTGAACAAGGCATAATGCTGGAACACGAAGCCGACTTTTCGTTCCGCGACTTTAAGATTGGTCACATCCTCATGATTGAATGACACTTGTCCGGCGTCAGGAAAAGCCAGACCTGCAATGATACGCAGCAAGCTTGTCTTGCCTGATCCCGATGGACCCAGCAGGGCCAGAAACTCACCGTCCTGCACTTCCAGATTGACATTTTTCAGCGCCTCGAAGGTGCCAAAGTTTTTCGATATATTAGCGAGCGTAATCAATGTCTTGCACTCCCGTGTTGATAGCCGATCCGCCATTCTAGGATGGATTTCAGAACCAGTGTCACAAGCGCAAGCAGAGCGAGCAGCGAGGCGACAGCGAAGGCGGCGGTGAAGTTATATTCATTGTAGAGTATCTCTACATGTAGCGGCATGGTGTTGGTCAGTCCGCGCAGGTGGCCAGAGACGACGGATACCGCGCCGAATTCTCCCATAGCGCGCGCGTTGCAAAGCAATACGCCATAGAGCAGACCCCAGCGGATATTGGGCAGCGTCACGAAGATGAAGGTCTGGAAACCGCTTGCACCTAGCGAGAGTGCCGCTTCCTCGTCATCGCGCCCCTGTTCCTGCATCAGCGGGATCAGTTCACGAGCGACAAATGGAAAAGTCACGAAGATGGTTGCAAGAACGATTCCCGGAACTGCAAAAAGTATCTGGATATCATGCTCACGAAGCCAGGGGCCGAACCAGCCCTGCATGCCAAACAGAAGCACATAGACAAGACCCGCAACGACCGGCGAAACAGAAAAGGGCAGGTCGATAAAAGTTATGAGCAGGCTCTTCCCCGGAAAATCAAACTTGGCGATTGACCAGGCCGCAGCAATGCCAAAAGCGATGTTGAGAGGAACGCTGATCGCAGCGACGGTCAGAGTGAGCTTTATCGCAGAAACAGCATCCGGTTCCCGGAGCGCCGTCACATAAACATCCAGCCCCTTTGAAAGCGCTTCGACAAATACTGTCACAAGCGGCAGGAGCAGAAATATGAACAGGAAGGCCAGCGCGGTAAAGATCAGGCCGATGGATGCCCGGCTTTTGGTATGAGAGTTTGTCATATACTTACCCTTCTGCGGCTCCACGCCTGAATAAGATTGATGAAAAGGAGCATCGCAAAGGATATGAGCAGCATGACAACGGCGATTGCGGTTGCACCGGCATAGTCAAATTGCTCAAGCTGGGTGACGATCAAAAGCGGCGCGATTTCGGATTCAAACGGCATGTTGCCTGCAATGAAGATAACCGATCCATATTCACCGATACCGCGGGCTAGGGCGAGTGCAAAACCGGTCAGCAATGCGGGAAGCACTGCGGGTAAAATGATCCGGAAAAACACCTGAAATGGCGTGGCCCCAAGGGACAGCGCGGCTTCTTCGAGTTCCGAACTGATATCAGAAAGAACAGGCTCCACCGACCGGACAATGAAGGGCAGGCCGATGAATATCAGCGCAACCGTTATGCCGACCGGATTATACGCGATCTTGATGCCGAGCGGTTCAAGGAACTGACCTACCCAGCCATTGCCGGCATAAATCGCTGTAAGCGCGATACCCGCAACGGCTGTCGGCAATGCAAAGGGCAAGTCGATCAGGGCATCGAGAACACGCTTTCCAGGGAATTGATAACGAACAAATACCCAGGCGATGATGATCCCGAAAACCGCATTAATGATTGCCGCAATTAGCGCTGTTCCAAAGCTGACCTTGTAGGCGGCCATGGCGCGATCAGAAAATCCGACCGCGACAAAGTCCTGAACTCCCATGCCCGCTGCCTTGATGAAGACAGTGCTCAGCGGGATAAGGACGACCAGGGATAGCCAGATAAGTGTTATCCCCATGGTCATTCCAAAGCCGGGAATGATTGAATTGCGTTTGGCAGGCTTGTGCCTCTTGAGAAGAGACGGCATCTGCAGTGGACCGCTCAATGCTTTTTCCATGGAGCTTATTTCTTGCTCGCGGTGAAAATCTTGTCAAAGACACCGCCGTCGTTGAAGAAGCGCTTCTGCGCGACCTGCCAGCCACCAAAGAAGCCGTCAATCGTCACCAGATTTGCATCCGGGAAGGTAGAAGCATATTTGGCTTGTGCTTCTGCATCTGTTGGGCGGTAGAAATTTTTGCCAATGATGTCCTGCGCTTCGGGGGTGTAGAGGTAGCGCAAGTAAGCTTCGGCAACCTCAGATGTTCCGCGCCGCTTTGCGTTGCCGTCAAGCACTGCAACAGGCGGTTCCGCGAGTATAGAGATGGACGGAACGATAATATCGAACTTGTCTGCGCCCAGCTCTTTCTCGGCCAGAAATGCCTCATTCTCCCAGGCGAGCAGCACATCACCAATCCCTCGTTCGGAGAAGGTGGTCGTGGAACCGCGTGCGCCGCTGTCCAGCACAGGAACATTGGCAAACAGTTTTCTCACATAATCTTCTGCAGCCGCTTCAGAGCCATATTTCTCCTTGGCATACGCCCATGCAGCGAGGAAATTCCACCGTGCGCCGCCGCTGGTTTTGGGATTGGGCGTGATGACCTGGACACCCGGTTTGATAAGGTCATCCCAGTCCTTAATGCCCTTTGGATTGCCATCCCGGACGAGGAAAACGATCGTCGATGTATATGGGGAGCTGTTGATAGGAAGCTTTTTCTGCCACCCGTCACTCAATGCCTCGGTTTTGGCAGCAATCTCGTCAATATCATAGGCAAGGGCCAGCGTGACGACATCCCCATCAAGGCCGTCGATAACTGCGCGGGCCTGTTTACCTGCGCCGCCGTGGCTCATGTTGATTTTGACATCTTGCCCCGTCTCTGCCTTCCAGAATGCAGCGAATTTCGGATTTATCTCGGCATATAGCTCGCGGGTAGGGTCGTAGGAGACGTTGAGAAGCTCAACTGTCTTACCACTATCGTCCTTACCGGCATTTGATCCATCATTAGAGCAGGATGCCAACGCGAATGCCGACACAGTCAGAGCTGTTCCGACTATCAGGCTGCGCCATTTTGAACTTCGTTTCATTTATATATTCTCCTTTAGGCACACGACGACTCCCAGGTCGTCGAATCAATGCCCTACTATTCCTATCACTTAGATAGGGAATGGCAATAAGGAAAATATACTAGCCCGCGCGGCGCTCCTCGGACGGGATTGGTTGCTCCATTGGCGAGTTAGTCAATGCATCACCAATCGTCCGGCTATCGAGCACTTTACGGCTCGCGTCATAAGAGCGTGCGAACTCACGGCGGATCTCGCAATTGGCTTCACTGACACAATCTTCGCAGCGCCGGTAAAATTGTCGGGAAAGGCAGGGAAGAGGGGCCAGGGCACCCTGGAAAATTCTCAACACTTCGCCAAAGCTGATCGTATCAGCTGGCCTTAACATAACATATCCGCCACTTTTACCCCGCCGGCTGTCGAGGATGCCAGCCTTTTTCAAGTCGAGCAGGATCTGCTCAAGAAACTTGTGCGAGATATTGTAACGACGCGAAATTTCGGCACTGGTTATGGCTTCGCCATCGGGTTCGGCAGCAATCGCCAACAAAGCTCTGAAAGCATATTTGGCTTTATTGGAGATCATCTTGGTTTCCCTATTGAGTAAGTTGGTATTTAGTGGCTGATAGTATTTTTTGCAAGCATTAGGTGGCGAGCATCAACCAAAACACCATTGTCGCGCAGATAATGCAGAGCACGGTCAGCGGGAATCCCAACCGGGTGAAGTCCAGAAAGCGATAACCGCCCGCTCCCATAACCACCGCATTATTGTGATGTCCAAAGGGGGTTAGAAAATCCATCGATGCGCCAATTGCCACAGCGATCAGTAACGGTTCGACCGGGGTTCCTGTGCGGGTGGCAAGTCCAGCGGCAATGGGGCTGAGCACCACGGCGGTCGACACATTGTCTATGAAAGGCGTTATCGCGACAGCAAGCGCCAGAACCGAGAGCACGACCAGCAGCGGCTCGCTAGTTGGCAGATAGGCGGCAATGACATTGGCAATCAGACGCGCAGCGCCCGTT
>JADMKQ010000173.1 GCA_015478735.1 Sphingorhabdus sp.
TCGGCGGCCTCAGTTTCGTGTTTCTCGGTTCCGATACCGTGGCGAACATCATCTGGGGGCCAATGGGCGACCGATTAGGATTTCGCATCGTCTATATTGGTTCGCTGCTATGTTCGATAGCAGGCGTCGTCACGTTGATGATGGCGGGCACTGCCACTCCGATTTACGCGTCATTCATCCTCTTGGGATTTGGCACGTCCGGCTGGATGCTGGCAGCAAGCACGATGGTGCTGGAATTCGGAAGTCAGGAAGACATTCCCATGCGCCTCGGTCTGGTAACCACGGTGGAAGGCATAATCGCCGCCATCGGACCTGTTTTGGCCGGGGTAGCAATAGCACTTGTGGGCTTCGAACCGTTTTTTGCCACGGTGCTGATCGCGCTCACTGTTGCGGTGGCTTTGATATTCTTCACCGTGCGGGAACCACGGGATTTCAGCTGGTAAGCCTGTCCTTCATCCCTGCCTTCCCGCCTTAAGTATCAATCATGCCTTCGTAAAGGGTTGATGCATAGACCCGGATGGCCTCGTTCGGATCTGTGAAACGCCGTGCCCATCGCCGCCCTTCATAAGCTCCGTTAAGGGTAGACATGAACACCTGACTGGCGACGAGGGGATCGATAGGCCGAACAGACCCATCGGCGATGCCATCAATCAGCATCCCCGCAAAACGCCGGGCCAGCCGGTTAGATCGCGTCACAACATTGAAGCGGTCATTGCTTTCGAGCGCCTGAAGAGCGGTCGTGCGAAGCAGGGGCGTTGTGTCATAAAATTGCAGGTCGATAAGCTCGGCCATGACACTCGACAAACGCGTCCAGTAATTGCCGTCAAAATTTAAGCCGGCCATCTGCGCCGCCGAAAGCCGGTCATAGCTTTGCTGGAAACAGGCAAGGACCAGATCATCCTTGGCCTCGTGATGATGATAGAAGCTGCCCTTTGTGACATTGAGGATCTTGGCGATCCGGTTGACCGAAGCACCATGATAGCCGCGCTCGTTAATCGTGACGGTTGCGGCGCGTAAAAACTCGGCGTTCTGGCTGGGCGCCTCGCCTATGTCCGTGCGCCAGAGTTCTCCGTCCAGCGTTTGCGGGTTCCAGTCGCTACCGGGAGCAGCAACGCCATAAGCCAGAACATCGAAAAGACGTTCCTGAACACGGTCGAAATCCAGAACAGAATAGCGCGTTGACCATGCGGGCCACCACATCATCGCTTCCAGCAACACATGCGCCCGCACAGTATAGAGTGCCTTTTGCGCGTCATTAGTCGGTTTGCCAAAAAATTCGCGGACAATGTTCACGATGGACCGATAGCGGTTGAGAAGTGGCCTTTGTGTATCCTCGTCCAGAGTTCGTATTTCGGAAAGTGCCGTCAACAGGCCGGTTTCGCCCTGCCTGATGCGTTTGCGTAAAGCCACATGTTCGGCAAGATAATAGCGGAGCCGGGCGGCCGGATTTTCCTGTGCGCGGGAATCCCGCGCCATTTGTTCCATCAGGTCAAGCGTGGCATCATAGACGGCAACGACGAGCTTCTCCTTGCGGGAGAAATAATAGGTGATGCTCGTTGCATTGAGCCCGATCGCTTTCGCAACAGAAGCCAGCGTAGTCGCCTGCACGCCTTGCGTGTTGATTAGAACGGAGGCGGCCTTGATGATGGAGTCCCGCTTCTTGTCGAACCTCTCAGTAGCCTTGTTATTCGTCGCCATCGGTACCCCCACTGCATGTAACACCTACTCATCACATGCATCTGATTTTCATGTCAGACAAATCCTGTCAGAACAAGCTGTGCAGGTCCTTTTTAAGAATCTTGCCGTTCGCATTGCGCGGCAAAACATCTTGCACAAACACGATGCGAACCGGCACTTTGAACTTGGCCAGACGCGCCGCGACCCATAGCTGTAATTCCTGTTCGCTCGCACTTTCACCCGGTGCCAGATGCACGACGGCAGCAGGCTCTTCACCAAGCTGTTTGTGCGGCAAGCCAATCAAGGCAACATCGGTAACAGCCGGATGATCGTAGAGCACATTTTCGACTTCGGAAGAGTAGATATTCTCGCCGCCGCGCAGGATCATGTCCTTTGCCCGGTCGACAATATAGCACCATCCCTCTTCGTCCAGCCGCGCAAGATCACCAGTTCGCACCCAGCCGTCTATGAATGTTTCTGCCGTGGCTTGCGGATTGTTCCAATAGCCTTTCACCACCATCGGTCCGCGCGCCCATAGTTCGCCAACTTCACCTGTGGCTTTTTCCTGTGTGCCGTCCTCGTTCATGATTTTCAGATCGGCAACCGCGACGGGAGGGCCGCAACTGTCGGGCCGGTTCAGATAGTCTTCGCTTGAATGGCTAGTGACCGTCGCCATGGTTTCGGTCATCCCCCAGCCATTGCCGGGCAGCGCGCCAAATTCCTCGCGGATCTTGCGAACCAGTTCGGGCGCTGCAGGAGCGCCGCCATAGGCTATCGCTTCAAGGCTGGAGAGATCGTAATTCTTGCGCTCCGGATGTTCAAGCAATTGCCAGGCTATCGTGGGCACACCTCCGGTCGAATTGACCTTTTCGCGCTCGATGATCTGGAACGCCTGAACAGGGTCCCATCTGTGCATGAAAATCAGCGTATTTCCTGCAGCTATGCTCCCCATCAGACCAGCCGAACATGCGGTAACGTGGAAAAGGGGTATAACGGTCAAGCCAACTTTCTGGACCGGGTCCGGCAAGGCATCACCGCGCCGAAGCACTGTGCAGGCACCGCTATAAGCGCTGGTCATGATGTTGGTACAAAGGTTGCGATGCGTGCCAAGCGCACCTTTCGGATTGCCGGTCGTACCGCTAGTATAGAAGATCGTCGCATCATCATCTGGCAAGATTTCTACGGCAGGCAGCGTCCCGGCGGGCAGATCGGCATATTGGCCTGGCCTGCCAATGATGGATTCCAGCGTTTCCGCCCCTTCCAGCGCGACTTCACTGCGCGATACGAATATCGTTTCCAAAGCCGGAATCTCAGAAAGATGTGGCTGGATACGGTCCCAGCGCTCGTCATCACAGATCAGAACCTTGGTTCCTGAATTATCAAGACCATAAGCAAGTTCCGAGCCGGTCCACCACGCGTTAAGCGGCACGACAATTGCGCCAATCACTGCGCCGGCAAAAAACGCGACCGGCCATTCGGGAAGGTTACGCATCGCCACCGCGACGCGGTCCCCCTTTTTCACACCGCGTGCCTGCAATTCTGCGGCCAAGCGGCAGACCGCTTTGAACCACGCATCATAGGAGACGCGCTCGTCCTCGTAGATCGTGAACACACGGTCCCCATGCGATTGTCCCGCCATCGCAATGGCGCGCAGATTTGGTGGAGCATTTTTCCAGGTGCGGGTAGGAACGCCGTTAATATCGACGGTTTCCATCTCGAACTTGGCACCGGGCGCGGTCAAAAGCGCCATACATTCTTCGCGGCTGATAACCGGCCATCCAGCGGGGGCTTCCCAACCGATTGCCGATGCTAGGCTTTTCGTTTGCACTTTACTCGCCATGGTCAGAGTACTTCAAACAGACCGGCTGCGCCCATGCCGCCGCCGACACACATGGTGACAACAACATATTTTTCGCCGCGGCGCTTGCCCTCAATCAAAGCATGACCGACACAGCGCGCACCCGTCATACCGAATGGATGCCCGATAGAGACTGATCCCCCGTTCACGTTAAGCCTGTCATCCGGAATACCAAGCCGGTCCCGGCAGTACAGCACTTGCACCGCAAAAGCTTCGTTCAGTTCCCACAGACCAATATCACCAATCGTCAGATCAAAGCGTTTGAGCAGCTTGGGAATGGCAAAAACCGGGCCGATGCCCATTTCATCTGGCTTGGTACCGGCAACCGCCATGCCAACATAACGACCGAGCGGGCTCAGACCGCGTTGCTCAGCAATCCCTTCCTCCATCAGCACCGAAGCCGCCGAACCATCCGCAAGCTGGGAAGCGTTGCCTGCGGTGATGCAATAGCCCTCGCCCATGACGGGTTCGAGTTTCGCCAGACCTTCCAGCGTTGTTGTCGGACGGTTGCAGTCATCCATCGCAATCGTCACGTCTTTCTTGCTGACTTCTCCGGTTTCCTTGTCCTTCACGTTCATGGTCGTGGATATTTCGAGTATCTCGTCGCTGAACTTGCCAGCCTCCTGCGCCGCGGCAGTGCGTTTCTGCGATTCGAGTGAATATTCGTCCTGCTCTTCGCGGCTGATACCATAGCGCTTGGCCACGGTTTCAGCCGTTCCGATCATCGGCATGAATATATCAGGATGCATCTTGAGCAGTTCTTCGTCACGCTCCGGCTTGCTTCCGCCCGAACGGATGGCCGAGATCGACTCGACACCGCCTGCTACGCAAATATCCATACGATCAACGATGATCTGTTTTGCTGCAGTCGCAATCGCCATCAATCCGGATGAACATTGGCGGTCCATGGTCATTGCCGCCACATCAACTGGCAATCCGGCACGAAGCGCGATCTGCCGCCCCATATTAGAGCTTTGCGCTCCACTCTGGTTGGCGGCCCCGATAACCACGTCATCAATTTCTGCACCGTCGAGCCCAGCACGCTCGACCGCAGCCTTAACCGACCAAGAGCCTAATTCCACCGGATGCGTAGCGTTAAAAGCCCCCCGCATAGATTTCGACAACGGAGTACGGGCAGTGGACACGATAACGGCATTACGCATTTCAGCAATTTCCTCTCTTATTTATTTGCCGCGATTTAGTCAGAACAAATCACAAAAGGCAAGGAATGATTCAGTTTTTTGAAAATATGGTTTGAGCTTAGTTCACACTTAAACTAACTTATTGAAGTTACTTTGAACTATAGGTATGCCCGAAATCAAAAGGGCAAAAGACAGGGATTGAGCATCGTTTCCGGCAAAAAGCCGGCCAAACCTGTCTTTGATAAAAGGAGAGTGAGACAATGAATTCTGCCATTTCAACCGAACGTCAGGGCAATGTCCTGATCATCGTATCGGACAATCCGCCGGTTAACGCGCTGGGTCAGGCCGTGCGAGAAGGATTGCAAAAGGGTATCGAAGAAGCAGCGAGCGATGATAGCATCGAAGCCATCGTGATACGCTGCGAAGGCCGAACCTTCTTTGCCGGAGCCGACATTACCGAATTTGGCAAGGCACCAAAGGGGCCAAGCCTACCCGAAGTTTGCGATGCAATCGAAGCCAGCGACAAACCTGTCGTTGCCGCGATCCACGGCACGGCGCTTGGCGGCGGCTGCGAGGTTGCACTGGCCTGTCATTACCGTGTTGCGGTTCCCTCCGCCAAAATAGGACTGCCGGAAGTGAAGTTGGGCTTGATCCCCGGTGCTGCGGGGACACAACGCCTCCCTCGCCTTGTCGGCGCTGAGGCTGCTCTGCCCATCGTTGTTATAGGCGATCCGATTAGCGCCAAGAAAGCGGAGCACATCGGCCTGCTCGACAAGCTTGTTGGCGAAAACAGCCTGGCGGAAGATGCGGTGGAATTCGTAAAGAGGAAAATCGGCCAGCCGGTACCGCGCACTTCACACGGTACCGCCAATGAAGACGGCGTGAAAGACCCGCAGATTTTTGACAATTTCCGCGCCAAAAACGGGCGCAAGCTACGCGGTTTCGACGCCCCGAACGCAGCCATCGAAGCCGTTAAGGCAGCAGGCGAAATGTCATTCGAAGACGGCGTAAAGAAAGAGCGCGAGCTGTTTACCAAGCTGATGACAGGCACGCAGAGCGCAGCCATGCGGCATTATTTCTTTGCCGAGCGAGCCGCAAACAAGATCGACGACGTACCAGCGGACACGCCGCTCATCCCCATCAAGACTGTTGGCATTATTGGCGCCGGAACCATGGGCGGCGGAATCGCCATGAACTTCCTGTCCGCTGGAATCAAAACCGTCATTCTGGAAATGAAGCAGGAAGCGCTGGACCGCGGTCTGGGCGTCATCCGCAAAAACTACGAAAACACTGCAAAGCGCGGCCGCATGACCACCGAGCAGGTTGAAGACGCGATGGGTCTTCTTTCGGGCACGCTCGACTATGCCGATCTGGCCGATTGCGATCTGGTGATCGAAGCTGTTTACGAGAATATGGACGTGAAGAAGGAAGTTTTCGCCAAGCTCGACAGCGTGGTAAAACAAGGCGCGATACTGGCGTCCAACACAAGCTATCTGAACATAGACGAGATTGCGACAGCGACCAAACGCCCGGAATATGTTCTGGGCCTGCATTTCTTTAGCCCCGCAAATATCATGAAGCTGCTGGAAATCGTGCGCGGCGATAAGACGCGGGACGATGTTCTTGCGACATCAATGAAACTGGCCAAGAGAATCGGAAAAATTGCTGCAGTATCCGGTGTCTGTCCCGGCTTTATCGGTAACCGCATGCTTTCCCCGCGCCAGCAACAGGCTAACCTGCTCATCATGGAAGGCGCGAATTACTGGGATGTGGACGATGTCCTGCTTGACTTCGGTTTCCCCATGGGTCCGTTCCAGATGGGCGACCTTGCCGGTATCGACATTGGCTGGCACCGCGATCCGTCAAAAGTCACGACGGTGCGCGAGGCACTATGCTCTGTCGGTCGTTTTGGCCAGAAAGCGGGTAAGGGTTTTTATGACTATGATGAAGCCCGTAACCGCACGCCGTCGGACGAGGTGAAAAAAATAATCTCCGATTTCGCTGAAAAGGAAGGTCATAAACAGCGCGATATTTCCAAAGAAGAGATCAAGGAGCGGCTGCTTTATCCCATGGTCAATGAGGGCGCAAAGATCCTCGACGAAAAAATGGCACAGCGAGCCAGCGATATCGATGTCGTGTGGATCAACGGCTATGGCTGGCCGCTTTACACTGGCGGTCCGATGTTCTGGGCGGACACGGTGGGACTGGATAATATTGTTGCCGGTCTTGAAAAGCACAAACTGCCGGTCAGCGATTACTTGCGTAAAAAGGCGGAAGCAGGCGAAAAATTCACACGCTGATAGTTTGCGAAAATCTATCTGTGAACTTTTAGGGGAGGCCAGGTTTCGGCCTCCCCTTTTTCATTTCGTGCCTGAATTAGACGCGTCTTGTAGGCTAAGATCAGTTTCTTACGCTTAGATATTGAATATAGGGTATGAAACAAATGTTAGCATTTAGACAAAACCACATATTCGAATATCAGCACCCCTCTAAGCTGGCTATTTATGGCTCGCCTAATCTAAACAGGCATTAACTACGACATATTTCAGTGATATTACATTGATAAACACCCTACATAATACTGTCCCCAATTCATAGCTTACCAAACCAAATATTGTGTTTGTGTGAAATGGCTTGACACATCGCCTCAATTTTACTCAATTAGAAGTCACGGTATGCCACACAAAAGTGCGCAGCCGCTAGAGGAGAGGAATATGATCAAACGAATCCGACGGCACACGTGCGCCATGTCCGCTTTGGCAATTGGCATGGTTGCAATGACACCCGGCGCGGCGTCAGCACAGGCAAATGATGAAGGCTCCGCAGACGAGGTTGAAAACCGTACTATAGTTGTCACCGGATCACTGATCCGCGGCACTCCGGAAGATAGCGCGCTGCCGGTAGATGTTTTCTCGACCGAAAATATTGCCCGCGAAGGTGTGACTTCGCCGCTCGATTTTATCAAAGATATTCCGGCGGTTGGGTCGGTGCTCGGTGACTCCAACCAGTTCTCATCTTCGGCGCAGGGTCTTGGAGGCGTCGGGACGCTAAACCTTCGCAATCTTGGTCCTACGCGCACGCTGGTGTTGCTGAATGGCCATCGCACGATTATCTCGCCAGGTGATGGTTTGGTTGACACGAACCTGCTGCCGATGTTCGCGCTTGAGCGGGTGGAACTGCTGAAAGACGGCGCTGCGGTTACCTATGGCTCCGACGCTGTTGCGGGTGTTGCAAACTTTATTACCCGCAAGAATTTTGAAGGTATCGAGCTTCAGGGCGACTATCGCTTCATCAGTGACAGCGACGGAGATTATACCGCCAGCATCCTGGCGGGCAAGAATTTCGGCCCCGATGTGAATATTCTGGCGGGATTCGGCTACCGCCATCGTTCACCGCTCGCTGCCATTGATCGCGACTATGCCAATCTCGATTACGAAACCAACCCGGCCGGCTATTCGGTCGTCAGCAATCCGGCGACTTATTTCCCGGCGATCAGGCCCGCTGGCCCGATCCGCGATAATCCAGCGGCGGCAGTCCGGCCCACGCTGATTTCCGGCACGCCATTTCAGGATGCAGGCTGTAACGATCTTGGCGGGACACAGCTTTTTTCAGGCGGAGCGGCCCCTTTATGCGCTTACCAGTTCACCGACTATAACAATCTGGTCGAGGAGCAGGACTTCTATCAGGCATTTGTCCAGATGAATGTCGATCTGTCGGATGCGGTGCGCTTCAATGCCGATGTTTTGTGGGCGCGGAGCGTAACGAAGACCGTATTGTCACCATCCTATCCTTCGACAACTGCCCCTGCTGGCCCCGGAACGCAGTTTAACTATTTCGTTCCAAGCACCAATCCGGGCTTTGCGGACTTTGCTGCTCAAACAGGTTTTCCTGCTGCTGTCGGGCCGTTTACGCCGGGTGCTGCCATTCTGGTTTATCGCCCATTCTCGCTCGGCGGTAATCCGCTAGCCGGCGAACCTTATGGCAATGAAAGTTTCAGCAAGAATAATAGCTGGCGCGCTTCGGCTGGCTTTGAATTTGACGTTTCGCCAACGCTGACGGCTTCGTTGCAGGGTACCTATATTCAGGCCAGTTCGGAATCACTGGTTCCTGATTATATGCCGGTTCGTTTGCAAAATGCTCTGGACGGTCTGGGCGGTCCTGACTGCGATGTTGCCACAGGCACACCCGGTCAGAGCGGCTGCATGTTTTATAATCCGTTCTCGAACGCGATTGCGCTTAATCCCGTCACCGGTCAGACCAACCCCAATTACACGGGCGCACCAGGCCAGATGAATTCAAATGATCCGGCGCTGATCGACTGGATGTTCGGCAATACGGGCACCAACCAGCAGGAGCGGCAGGCTGTTATTGATGCGTTGGTAAGCGGTGAACTTGGCGGACTGGATTTTGGCGCAGGTCCGGTCGCATTTGGCATCGGCGCGCAATATCGCACCACCAATTTCAAAACATCGGGCCGCAATGACGAAGGGCTGTTTCTGAACGATTCGACCCGTAACCCCTGCCCGATCCTTGGCGATACGACTTGTGCGGTTCGCACCGGACCGTTCGCGTTCCTTGGGCAATCGCGCAATGTCGCTCTGGAAGGTGATGTCTACGCGGTCTTCGGCGAGGTGCAAGTTCCGATCCTTGACAATCTGGAGGTCAACCTGGCGCTCCGTTACGAAGATTATGGCGGGCAGACCGGGTCCACGCTGGACCCCAAAGCCAGCTTCCGTTTCGAAGCAACGCCATGGCTGGTACTACGCGGTTCCGTCAGCACCACCTTCCGTGGTCCGCTGCCAAGCAACATCTCGCCATCGACTGTCACAGCATTGCAAGCCATTGACGCCGCAGGCGGCGGTTTCCTCTCAGTAGATATCACCGGAGATCCCACCCTAAAGCCGGAAAGCGCGTTCACCTATAATGTCGGCGCAGTGGTTCAGACGGGCGGATTTAGCGCCTCGATCGACTATTGGAGCTATGACTTCGAAGACGCGATCGCGACGCAGGATGAAAATGCCATTGCATCGTCCGTCATCCCGACATCCGGTAGTCTGGCCGATTGTAGCAACCCGCTTGCAGCCCGCCTGACATTCTCGGGCGGCTGTGTGCAGGGCGTGACAACCGGTGCCGATCTTGCCCGCATCCAGACTTTCATCGTCAACAGCGCACCTGTAAAAACGGACGGTATCGACGTGCAGGCCGATTACACGTTCCTGTTCGGTGAAGCTGCATTAACGGTGGGCGGCTCTGCGACATGGACCCTCAACTATGATGTCGATCCGCAGAACGTTCTGGGCGTGCAGATTTCCGACGCTTATGATGCTGTCGGATTTGCAAACTTCGACCGCTCACCGGGTACGATTTCCGAGTTAAAAGGTAACGCTTTTGCCAATCTCAATCTCAACAATCTCAACCTGCGCTATGTGTTCCGTTATGCCAGCGGAGTGAAGGACGATCGTTGTCCCGATAATGCGCCGTGCTTTACGTCAACCTATGGCACAAGCTTTGGCGATCCGACGACAGAGACAGATTTTGGACGCAAAATCCCGGCACTCACGCAGCATGACATAACCATGCTTTATGACCTGCCGCTCAACTTTGCGGCCATCCAGTTGCAGGCGTCTGTTGAAAATATTTTCGACGAAGATCCACCGGCAGCACGGTTCGAGCTTGGCTATAACCCGTTCATCGGAAACCCGCTTGGCCGCACAGTCAGATTGGGTGCGAAAGTGAAATTCTAAAGCCCACTTCAAACAAGGAAACGATGATGCCCCGCGCTGAAAAACGCTGGGCATTTTCTTTGTTCCCACTTTATATCCCCTGTGCTTTACGCAGGCAGACACTAGATAAAGGTCCAAAATCATCACACTTGCAAATCTATTAGAACCTGTTCTGTCCGATGATGGACATTATACCGGCCAGCCCGGCCCAGCCGTCGGCCCGCGCCTGTTCGGTGGGCAAGCCATAGCGCAGGGATTAATGGCTGCCTCTCTCGAAGAAGGGAGCGAGCGCCTGGCCCACTCGCTTCATTGTTACTTTCTCAAGCCGGGCAATGCCGAAGAACCGGTTGATTATCGCGTAACCCACCTGACCAGCGGACGGAGCTTCTCGATCCGGCGAGTAGAGGCCCTTCAGGATGAGGTCGTGATATTCTCGATGATCGCATCGTTTCAGCATCCCGAAACCGGCTTTACACATCAGGACGCAGCGCGCGACGTTCCAACCGTCGAACAAGCATCTGCCAACCTGAAAAACTGGCTGGATCAGCACAGCGATTCGCCAATCCGTCCCGTGATCGACCGTATCTCCAAGCGTCCGATCGAGATCATACCTCTTGATGCATCCGTGTTAATGGGAAGCGCCGCACATGAAGCGAATTCGGGTGCGTGGATGCGAATGCGCGAGCCAGCACAGGCTGGCCCCCGGATGAATCGCGCCCTGCTTTCCTATGCATCCGACATGCTGCTTCTCCGCAATGCCATATTGCCCCACGTTCAGGAATCCAGCCGGCGCGAGTTACAGACCGCCAGTCTCGATCATGCAATCTGGTTTCATGACACGCCGGATTTCGATCAATGGCATCTGTTTCTGATGGAAAGCCCCTGGGCCGGCGGAGCACGCGGGCTTAATCGCGGGCATTTTTTTACACAAGACGGACGAATGATAGCAACCGTCACACAGGAAAGCCTGATGCGCCCGACGGGAGAATCGCGAAAAAGCCTGACATAATGACAGGAGATCGGACGGGATAATTCATCCATCCGTCAAACGACAGTCACGGCATCGGCTTCTTTTTTGCTCGGCGGCGCACGATTCCGTCAGCGCGCAGCCCCTTGTCGCATCAGACCATATCCCGTCATAATAACGTCATCACTCACAGCTAGGGCGCACTCAGCTTCAAGCTAACCTACTCATATTACATCTGATAATCTCTCCAGGAGCACTCATGCGCCAACCCTTACTGCTGTCCGTTGCGTTCGCAGCACTTACTGCCCAACCTGCATTCGCCAATACTGTTGCTGATGACGAAATGTATGACGACATTGTCGTAACCGGAACCCGCGATGCCAGCCGCACCCAGTTCGACACCATGGCTCCTGTTGACGTTGTTTCAGGCGATTCCATTCAAAATAGCGTATCCGACGATCTGTCCGACACGCTGGCACAGCTTGCGCCATCATTTAACGTGCAGCGCCTGCCGGCCAATGACGGACTGGCATTCGTGCGGCCCGTGCGTCTTCGCAACCTGTCGCCAGATCATACGCTCGTGCTGGTCAATGGCCGCCGCTTCCACCGTTCGGCATTGCTTTCTACCGCGCAAGCAGTGGACTTCGCCCAGATCCCGACCTTCGCGGTCAAGCGGATCGAAGTGCTGCGTGATGGTGCTGCCGCTCAATATGGCTCGGACGCTATCGCAGGCGTCGTCAATGTCATCCTTGACGATGATGCCGGATTTTCCGCCTATGGCAAATTTTCCGAATATTATGAAGGTGATGGCACCCAATATCAGACAGGCATCCGCACCGGTGTAAACTTTGGCGATGGCGGCTACCTGACGGTAACGGCTGAATATTCCGAAGCCGAAGCCACCTCGCGAACGCGTCAGCGTCCCGATGCGATCAAATATCAGGAAGAAAATCCCGGTATCGACGTGCCCAATCCGGTTCAGCGCTGGGGACAGCCGGACGTTAACACTCTGCGTGCGGCTTTCAATACCGCTATGCCGATCTCGGAAGCGTTTGAGCCCTATGCGTTCGGCACATTTAGCTGGGGCGACGGCGTGACCGACTTTAACTGGCGCAACCCGGATGGCACTGCCAATGTCTATAACCCGAGCACAGTATTCCCCGACTGGAATGTATTGTCGCTCTATCCGGCAGGCTTTACCCCCCGTTTCGGGACCGATTGGACAGATCACCAGCTTGTAGGCGGTGTTCGAGGCGATTTGTCCGAAAGCTTTAGCTATGATTTCAGCGCGTCACATGGTGAAAACGTCATTGATTACACCATCGACGAAACGATCAACGCATCAATGGGACCATTGAGCCCGACCTATTTCTATCTGGGCAAACTGACCCAGCAGGAATTCAACCTCAATGCCGACTTCGTCTATCGCGCCGATTTGGGAATGGCATCCCCGCTTAACATTGCCTTTGGTGCAGAGCGCCGCGTAGAGACTTATAAGGTTGGAGCAGGCGATGAGGCATCCTTTACCGTGGGGCCAGGCGCAGAAACCGGGCTTGCTGCCAATTCCAACGGCTTCCCGGGCTATAGCGCGGATCAGGCAGGCAAATGGGATCAGGAAAGCTATGCCGGTTATCTTGATCTGGAAACCCAGCCACTCGCGGGATGGACCGTCGGCGGCGCGCTACGTTATGAGGATTATTCCGAATTTGGCGACACGCTGAACTTCAAAGCGTCCAGCCGCGTTGAACTGACCGATGCGCTGGCGCTGCGTGGTAGCTATTCCACCGGCTTCCGTGCGCCTTCACCGGCACAGACCTTCACCAGCCGCACGTCGCAGGGACTTGATACCACGAACCTGCAAATCTTCACATCGGGACGTCTGCCACTTAACGATCCGATCGCCATCGCTCTTGGTGCAAAGCCGCTCAAACCTGAAAAATCCCGCTCTATCGCTGGCGGCCTCTCGTTCCGGACTGGCGGGCTTACTGCGACAGTCGATCTCTACCAGATCAAAGTGGAAGACCGGTTTGGGACTTCAGAGAGCTTCGTTGTGCCTGATGAGTTCGACAATCCGATGGGCTATACGTCAGTCTCTTATTTCACCAACGACTATGACACGCGCACCCGCGGTATCGATGTGGTGCTGGCATGGAATGGCCGGGTCGGACCGGGTACGCTCGACCTTTCGGGGGCGTATAATTACAACCAGACCAAAGCAGCCGCCGGTTCGGTTGCCGACAGAACGGAAGATCAAAAACGCATATTCGAAGGCGCACGTCCAAAGCATAACGCAACCGGTTCCATCGGCTATGAACTCGGCGATTTCAAAATGATGGCGCGCGCGCGTTATTATGGAAAATGGACCGACTCTTCAGGCAATGCGACTGGCCAGATTTTCCAGGACTTTGGCAGCATCGCACTGTTTGACCTGTCGCTTGATTACAAGATGACACGGAATATCAACCTGCGCGTGGGTGCGGAGAATATCTTCAACACTTATCCGGACGAAGCAACGAACCAGGCGGTTCGCGGCCTCATCTACTCGCGCAACGCTCCGTATGACACGGATGGCGGCCAATATTATGTTCGCGTTGGAGTGGAATTCTAGAATGATTGCCCGGCGACAATTTATTGCGGGCGCTGCCCTGCTTCCGGCCATGCTGGAAGCGGGGAGCCTCGCGGCGAAACCTGCCCTGTCACCCGCAAAGCTGGCGAGAGACGAAACCTATTGGCGGCAGGTCGCTTCGCAATATGAATTGCCGCAAGGCATTACCCAGTTGGAAAATGGCAACTGGGGCGTGATGTCAAAGCCGGTTCTCGACGCTTATTTCCGCAACCAGCGCAAAGTGAACCGCGAAAGCTCTTATTATACAAGGCGCGAGTTCGGGCCCGAATGGGTCGCTGTTCGTAAGCGCGTTGCTGATATGCTCGGCGTCAGACCAGATGAAATAGCACTGACGCGCAACGCGACAGAGGCGCTGCAATGTCTGATCGGCGGCTATAACAAGCTCAAGGCCGGTGACGCGGTTCTTTATGTCGATCACGATTATTCGGCCATGCAATCGGCTATGGATTGGCTTCGCACCCGGCGCGGGGTTGATGTCATACGCATCAAACTGCCCGAACCAGCGACATGGCAAGGGATGATCGACGCCTATGCACAGGCGCTTGATGCCAATCCGCGTGTCCGGCTCATCCTCCTCACTCATCTGGGTCATCGTAGCGGACTGGTGCTTCCCATCCGCGAGATCACCGAAATGGCGGCGGCGCGCGGGGTTGATGCTATTGTCGATGCGGCGCACAGCGTGGGCCAGCTTGATTTCAAACTGCCCGCTCTTGGTGCCAGTTTTGTCGGGTTTAACCTGCATAAATGGATCGGAGCGCCCTTGGGCGTAGGCGGTTTCTACATCGCAAAAGACCGTATCCCCG
>JADMKQ010000174.1:0-11560 GCA_015478735.1 Sphingorhabdus sp.
AATGAAGATTGGCAGGTCCATGCAGGCTATGCGGAGCGCCGCCAGGCCCTGCTCAAAGCCGGCGTCCGGCTTTTCGAGATGCGCGGCCCTGACCGCGTCGACGGTCAGCGCGTCCGGCGAAAGCTGCTTGCATCGGGATCGGGCGGCAATGCAGGAAGCGAAGGCCCGGTGCTGCGATCCAGCGGCTCGACGCTCCATGCCAAGACCTTTTCGGTGGATGGCCACAGGCTGTTCATCGGCTCGCAACCGGTAACCGGCCGCTTGCAGCGCTGGGTAATCCGTGTTCTGTCGAGATTACCGATTGAATGGCTGCTCTAAGCCGCAGCTTCCGACACGATTGAACAATATCGGGAGCAGTGACGTTTAGACCTAACATCTATCCTTAGGGGCGATTCGGGTCACGTCACTGACCAAATATCAGTCCTTGCTATCTGCAGACTTTTTCAGCGAGATCGACAGAGTTTGAACAACAGCAAAAAATGAAAACAAAGGCATACAGAAACTTTGGAGAAATTCAGTTATTAAGCAGCCATTCACCTACCCTTTGCTCCATTTGTAGGCGTGCAAGTAATACCGGAGAGCAAAGATTATGAATAAAAGAATAATTCTTACGGCTTTGACAGGCTCATCCTTGTTCGTGGCCAACGCAGCTTATGCACAATGGGCTAACCCTACGCCGGGTGCACAACATGTACTATCGTCATCGGCTCAATTTGCAGCGGCGGGCTCCCTCACGCTTGCCGAGCGTCAGGCTCTATGGTCCAGCAATAAAGCCGAGTATCGGCGACGTCTGGCTCGTGATGGTCAGGCCAGCGCAGATCGCTGGCTGAATGAGCAGGCTCGCCCAGACAAGCCTAAATCACAACCGAAGACTACTAAGCGCACGGGCAAGAAGGATTGTAAGAAAGTTCGCTGGGTCAATCGCGCAACTCCCGGTTTCGGCGGCGCTCCGATGACAATGAGACGTGTCGCCGTTTGCGCAGACTAAATTGCTATTCCATTCAAGAGTAGTGAGTCGCGATCCTCCGAAGCAATTTACTACAACGGTGGTGGGGGGATTAAAATCTCCAGAGCCCAGCTATTTTCACAAAAGTACGTGGTACCCTTCGAGCGTATCGCAGAGCTACCTATTTGCTATCTGTAGTTATTATTCTATCAGAAAAGACAGATCGAATTGCAGCTAAACCATTGAAATAATGGTGAGCCCTGCTGGATTCGAACCAGCGACCTACTGATTAAAAGTCAGTTGCTCTACCGACTGAGCTAAGGGCCCTCTGACATCAAATGCATTGCATAATGTCCGTGGGAAGCGCCTCCCTAGTGGGGGTTGGCTTTGTGGTCAAGCGGCTTTGCGTTGTTTTGTCAGGAATTTCTGGTCATGCTTTTCGTGATGCCAAGATTGCGGCCATTTGGGTGACGGTCAATCCGCTGACCGGATCGCGCCACTTGGGCGCTATTTCGGCGGCTGGGCGCAGGACGAAGGGGCGTTCGCGCATCATGGCGTGCGGGATTGTGAGCGGGGGATTATCTCCGGCATAGGAGCCTTCGCTCCACAGGATAATGTCGAGATCGAGCACTCTTTTCGACCATGGCTGGCCGCGTCTGTCGCCAAAATCCGACTCGATGGACTTTAAAAGCTGCAGGAGATCGGCAGGGCCAAGGTCCGTTTCGATGATGGCGGCGGCATTGGCATAGGTGCGGTTTGACGGACCGACGGGGCGTGAGTGCAGGGTCGCGGAAAAGCGGATGACGGCTAAGCCCCTTTGTTCCAGCGCGGCCAGCGCAGCGGGGATCACCTTGCGCGGGGAGCCATGCCGGACGTGACGCTGGTTAGAGCCGAGGGCGATCAGATAGCGGCTTTGCGGCACGAGGGCTTTATCCCTGTCTTTTTCATATATTTGTTGCAAAACATTGGAAACTTACTGTTCCAACACTCGAAAAGCGCTGCTACCATGGAAAAGTTGTAAGGCAAACCACGGAAAATTGAGGAGAAAGATCATGGGTCATCAAAATATTGGTAAAAGCGGGACTAGCATATTGCTGGCTGGATTGGCTCTTTCTCTTGCAGCCTGTGGCAGCAACGAAACGTCCGAAACCGAAACGGCGCCTGAGCCGGTAGAGGAAATTGCCCGCGCCGCGGTGACCAGCGCGGATGGCACCCCCCACGGTGAAGTGATCATTGGTGAGGGCGACGGCGGACTGATCGTGAAAATCGACGCGGAAGGGCTGGAGCCTGGACCGCGCGGCGTGCATATTCATACGACGGGTCTGTGCGAAGGCCCTGATTTCACCTCAGCGGGCGGACACTGGAACCCTACCGAGAACGAGCATGGCTTTGAAAATCCGAACGGTGCCCATATGGGGGACTTCTTTAACCTGGAAATCGGCGAAGATGGAAAGGGGTCGGTTGAGGCACGGATTGAAGGGGCCAGCCTGAAAGACGGTGCCAATGCCCTGATGGATGCCGATGGCGCTGCCTTTGTGATCCATGCGGGTGCGGATGACCTGAAAACCGATCCGTCGGGTGAAAGCGGTGGCCGGATTGCCTGCGGCGTTTTTGAAATGCAGCAGTTCAAGCCTGTGCAGTGATCCACCTGACTTAATCAAATAACCGCTTCAAATAACTGCGTCACGTTTCGCATTTTTTCGGGAGGCCCTATGGCTGTTTCTGTTCTTTTTGTGTGCATGGGTAATATCTGCCGCTCCCCCATGGCGGAAGCTGCTCTGCGGCAGGAGTGCGAGCGTACCGGTCTGTCGATGGTGATTGATTCAGCCGGAACCCATGACTGGCACACCGGCAAAGCGCCGGACGAGCGGGCGCAGGCCGTGGCGCATCGCAATGGCGCGCCGATTGACCATTTGCGCGCCCGCCCGGTCAGCGCGGCGGATTTCCATGCTTTTGACCATATCATCGCGCTCGATAATGCCAATCTGGAGAATTTGCAGGCGATACAGCCAGCGGACGGTTCTGCAACCCTGTCCCTGCTGTTTGATCTGGTCGAGGACAGGGCGGGACAGGATGTTGCCGACCCCTATTACGAGACGGATTCCGCGTTTGAAACGACATGGGTGGACGTGGTGGCCGGGGCCAAGGCGATCGTTGCGAAACTGTCCTGAACCGCTTGCCGGTAAGCGTAGTGTGACTTTTTAGCGTTTCGCAGGGGGTTGATAGATAGCATCTATTGATGTGCGGATATATTTTATCGGTTCATTACTCGGTTTTTCTTGAATTATTCATGCTTTCCACCGATATTGATGGGGACAGCTTTGCAAGACAGATGTTTTGCAGCTTAAACATTGAGGAGTTTAAATAATCATGGCTTGGCCTGACCCACGAGCGGCAATGTCGCGGACACAAGTTGGCACGACGGCGCAAACCGATGTCGCGTATGACGCCGGATTGCGGTCCTTCATGCTGAAAGTTTACAATTACATGGCAAGCGGTGTTCTGCTTACCGGTATTGTTGCGATGCTCTTTGCCAGTTCCGGCATGGCAGCAGACATCATGCTGGGCGGCGGACCGCTGAAATGGGTAATCATTCTTTCGCCGCTGGCCATTGTTTTTGCGATGAGCTTTGGACAGAATAAATTTTCGACTTCCACGCTTCAGGCAATGTTCTGGGGCTTTGCGACCCTGATGGGTCTGTCGATGTCGACGATTTTCCTTGTTTATACCGGCGTTTCGATTGCCCAGACCTTCTTTGCTACGGCGGCGGCTTTCCTGGGACTTAGCCTTTACGGTTACACGACCAAGAAAGATCTGTCCGGCTGGGGCAGCTTCCTGATCATGGGTGTTATCGGTATTCTGGTTGCGATGGTGATTAACATCTTCCTGCAATCCACGATGATGCACCTTGTGATTAGCGCGATCGGTGTTCTGATCTTTGCTGCTCTGACGGCTTATGACACGCAGCGGATCAAGAGCATGTATGCCTATGTTGCCGGAACCGATATGGTCGGCAAGGTGGTCATCATGAGCGCGCTGAACCTGTATCTGGACTTTATCAACATGTTCCAGTTCCTGCTCACCTTCATGGGCAGCCAGGAATAAGGCTTCGTTCAGACAGACTGGTTTACGAAAAAGCCCGGCAAGAAATTGTCGGGCTTTTTCTTTAGGCATTCTGTCGATTTTTGGGCTTCTATTGCTGGACAAGAGATCGGACGCAGCATAAGTGTTTTGCAGTGTTTTAGGGAGAATGAAGTGTTCCGCGGTATAATGAATCTACGTGTATTGTTGGTCACTGTGGGCGTGGCCGCACTTGCTGCTTGTCAAACGCCTCCACCGCCACCGCCGCCGCCGGTTGTTGTTCCGCAAGTTACCCCGCGCGCGCCGACGCCGCCTTTTGGTGCCAGCAACCTTACGATCATCCCGCCGCTGGGTGTGGATGGTCTGCGCCGGACGATTAACCGCGATCTCGGCCCATTGGAAACCGTGTGGCATGTGCGCGCTGCGCTGAACGTCGCGGCGCTAAGCTGCACCGGCCCGCAATATATGCGCCTTGTCAGCGATTATAACGCGTTTCTCGCCAATAATGAGAAATATCTGCGTAACGCGAATAACGCCATCATCAGCAAATATCGCCGCGAAGAGGGCAATGGCTATCGGCAGGTCCATGACCGGCACCAGACCAACCTGTATAATTTCTGGTCATTCTCTCCGCTGCGCCGCCCCTTCTGCGATCAGGCAGTCCAGATCAGCCAGCGCGCGATTGTGACGCCAGAGGCTGAAATGGAAACATTCGGCGCACAGGCTCTGATGGAGCTGGAGAAACCGTTTGTGGACTTCTACCTCGCTTATGAGGGATATGAAAAGGCGCTCGATGCCTGGCGCGTGCAATATGCGCCTGCACAGGCCATCGACGCGGTTGACGAGACGATCAACACGACCGGCCTGACCGGCGGGCTGGTTGACCCGAACGCTCCTGCAACCGTGCCCCTGATGGACAGGCAGCTTCCTGCCAGCAATGCTGCGCCTGTGGTGACAAGCCCAGCGCCTGTGCCTTCTGCAACCCAAGGCACGCCCACCGAAACGAGCGTGCCTCCTACGGGCGAGTAAGCGATAACTCTGATAAAACCCCCCTCCCGTAAAAGGGAGAGGGAGCAGAGCGGTTTTAGCTGGCGACCTCTTCGGGCATCAAAGCGTTGTCCACGGCTTTTGATGACTGGTAGTTTTCCCGGTCTTGCATGCGCTTTGCATAAGCGTGGAAGCTGTCGCGCTCCGGCATGGACCCGAAGGCCAGGCCCCAATCTACATGAGAGCCGACATAGACATCGGCCATGGTGAAGCGGTCACCGCAGATATAATCGCTGTTCGACA
Organism: Sphingorhabdus sp.; assembly: GCA_015478735.1. Classification (GTDB taxonomy): domain Bacteria; phylum Pseudomonadota; class Alphaproteobacteria; order Sphingomonadales; family Sphingomonadaceae; genus Parasphingorhabdus. Next base: position 5,318 of record JADMKQ010000174.1, read on the forward strand.
GTTTCTCGTCGAGCACGTCGATAACCCGGTCGAAATTACCATAGCCTAGCATCATTTCTTTTTCGGGATCGACATCAAGTTCCAGCATCTGGTGGGCCATTGCTGATTCCACCGGACCCGCGGCAAAGAACAGCCAACGATAATAATCGGCGCGCTCCGCATCATTCGGGGCAAGGCCGGCATCGGGGAATGTATCGGCCAGATAGGCGCAGATCGCGGCACATTCGGTCACGGTTTTGCCGTCATGGACAATGGCCGGGACTTTGCCCATCGGGTTTACCGCCAGATAAGCGTCATCCTTCATCGTCGTGCCATAATCGAGCAGGACCTGATCGTAATCCGCACCCGCTTCATGCAAGGCCCAGCGAGCAATCTGGCCGCGGGACATGGGGTTTGTGTAGAATGTAATGGTCATGAATCTTCTCCTTCATCTTGGTTCGGTTTCTGACAATCTTTGCTCATATCTCGCTCTGGACTGCTCCATGAACGTATCGAGAGAGCGTTCGCGGTCCGGCTGGTAAGTGCGCCCGGTCGGGATCATAGTGGTAATGCGATCCAGCCGGAACATGCGGAAATCATCACGTAATTCGCACCAGCCAACCAGCGTCCAGACTTTTCCCCAGAACCAGAGGCCCAGCGGATGAACATCGCGTTTCGTAACGGCACCATCCCCGTCACCATATTCAAGGGATAATATCTCGCGATTTTCAACCGCCGTTTCGCAAGCGTCGATCAACTCTCTCGCTTGCCCCGCCAATCCTATTCGCGGAGCAAAGATTTTTGTGTCGCCGACACGTTTGCGCTCTTCATCCGGCAACACGGCTTCGATTTTTACCAGGGCTTCTTCCGCCGCCGCGCTCATCGCGGTGCCGCCCCAGGCCTTGACCATACGTGCGCCGGTCACAAGGGCGATAATCTCCGCCCGCGTAAACATCAGCGGCGGCAAGTCAAAACCGCTACGCATGATATAACCGATGCCCGCTTCGCCATCAATCGGAACGCCGGTGGATTGCAGGTCGGCAATGTCACGGTAAATGGTGCGCTCTGATACTTCCAGCCGTTCGCCGAGCATTGCCGCAGTTACAAGCCGTCCACCGCGCAGATACTGAACAATCTGGAACAGGCGGTCGGCTCTACGCATGGTTCAGCGTTTTTGCTTTGCTTGTGTCATAATGTGCCTTTCGGTTCTTGAGGACAAGCAGGCTTATGACATAGGCCTACTGACAGCCTATTGTCAGTAGTGTTTTAGAAATTTGCGCTATCTTGTTCCTCGCATCCAACCACCACCGGGGGAGGTATGTGGAATCAAAAAAACAAAAAAACGGCGTGAGGGTTAATCACGCCGTTTCATTATTCGTGCAAGGTTTTCACCCCGCCATGTCCCGCCAGATTATTTAGTCTTGGTGGGCGCTTTTTTCTTCGGATTCGATTTCTTCGATTTACCCGCTGGCGCTGCCGGAGTGACTTCGAACACCAGCTCGTTGTCCTTCAGATGCACCTTGACCTCACCGCCATTGACCAGCTTGCCGAACAACAGTTCCTCGGCAAGCGGCTGCTTGATCTTTTCCTGGATCAAACGGCCCATCGGGCGCGCGCCATAGAGCTTGTCATAGCCACGGTCGTTCAGCCATTTGCTTGCGTCTTCATCCAGCGTGATGTGAACATTCTGTTCCGCCAGTTGCAGTTCAAGCTCAAGAATGAACTTCTCGACCACCCGCGCGACCACTTCGGGCGGCAGGTAGGCAAAGGGCACAATCGCGTCCAGACGGTTGCGGAATTCCGGCGAGAACGTTTTTTTCACCGCTTCTTCGCTGGCATCTTCCTTGGACACATTACCAAAGCCAATGCCTTCTTTCGCCATGTCGGACGCGCCGGCATTGGTGGTCATGATCAAAATGACATTGCGGAAATCAACCGTCTTGCCGTGATGGTCGGTCAGCTTGCCGTTGTCCATCACCTGCAACAGGATGTTGAACAGGTCCGGATGGGCTTTCTCGATCTCGTCGAGCAGCAGCACACAATGCGGGTTCTGGTCCACCGCATCGGTGAGCAGACCGCCCTGGTCATAGCCGACATAGCCCGGAGGCGCGCCGATCAGGCGGGATACGCTGTGACGCTCCATATATTCGGACATGTCAAACCGTTGCAGCGGGATGCCCATGATCGAAGACAGTTGCCGCGCAACCTCGGTCTTGCCGACGCCGGTGGGGCCGGAAAACAGATAGTTGCCGATCGGCTTGTTAGGCTCACGAAGGCCAGCGCGCGACAGCTTGATCGCACTCGACAGCTTTTCGATCGCCGCATCCTGACCAAAGACAACGCGCTTCAGATCCCGGTCGAGATTTTCGAGCGTTTTCTTGTCATCCTTCGATACGGATTTGGGCGGGATGCGCGCCATGGTTGCGATAACCGCTTCAATATCCTTGGTCGTGATCATCTTCTTGCGGCGCGAAGGCGGCAACAGCATCTGCATGGCGCCAACCTCGTCGATCACGTCAATCGCCTTGTCCGGCAACTTGCGGTCGTTGATGTAACGCGTGGAAAGCTCCACCGCCGATTTCAGGGCATCGGGCGCATAACGCACCTTGTGATGCTCCTCAAACGCACCGCGCAGCCCGGCAAGGATCTTGATCGTATCCTCGACGCTCGGTTCGTTGACATCAATCTTCTGGAACCGGCGCAGCAAGGCGCGGTCCTTTTCGAAATGATTGCGGAACTCTTTATAGGTGGTCGATCCGATGCAGCGGATTACGCCGCCCGACAGAGCCGGTTTCAGCAGGTTGGACGCATCCATCGCGCCGCCGCTGGTGGCTCCGGCACCGATAACGGTGTGGATCTCGTCAATGAACAGGATCGCGTCCGGCATTTTCTCCAGCTCGGAAACCACCTGTTTCAGACGCTCCTCAAAATCCCCGCGATAGCGCGTGCCAGCGAGCAGCGAACCCATGTCGAGCGAATAGATCACCGCCGGCTTCAGCACATCGGGAACATTTTCTTCGACAATGCGCAGCGCCAGTCCTTCGGCAATCGCGGTTTTACCCACGCCCGGTTCGCCTACGTAAAGCGGGTTGTTCTTGGACCGGCGGCACAGGATCTGCACCGTGCGGTCAACCTCTGCCTGACGCCCGATCAGGGGATCGATCCGGCCTTCCTTGGCTTTCTCGTTCAAATTGACGGTAAACTGGTCAAGCGCGGTTTCTTTTTTGCTTTTCGCGTCTTTCTTTTCCTCGGCTTCGTCGCTGCCGGACAGTTCGGCTGGCTCAACCGTGTGCCCGCCTTTGCCGACACCGTGGCTGATATAGCTGACTGCATCCAGACGGCTCATATCCTGCTGCTGGAGGAAATAGACTGCGTAGCTTTCCCGTTCCGAGAACAAAGCGACCAGCACATTGGCTCCGGTAACTTCGTCCTTGCCCGAAGACTGGACGTGCAGGATGGCCCGCTGAACCACCCGTTGAAAACCGGATGTCGGGGAAGGATCGATGGATTTCTGCACTTTGAGTGAATCCAGCTCGCTATCGAGATACAGCACGACTGCATCTTCCAGCTCGGCCAGGTCCACACCGCAGGCATTCATCACTTGCGCGGCATCACCGTCATCAATCAACGCCAGCAACAAATGTTCCAGCGTCGCATATTCATGTGACCGGTCAGCCGCGTTAGTCAGCGCCTGATGTAGGGTCTTTTCCAGTGATTCTGCGAATGAAGGCATATACTTAACTCCTTGATGGGACAGATTTTGTCCCGTTCGCCAAAAGCCTATGGAGTCTGCTACCTCTCCGACCTTAACTGTTCGGCGTTGCTATCAATTTATGCGTAACCCTGAAAACATCAAGGGCATATACCATGAACGGCAGGTATAACGCCCGAATTAAGTATCTTTTTTCTCTCTTTGCTTGCACGGCCCGGTCCGCCTTCTGCGATATGGATTATTAAGGAACGGGGTTAACAAAGGTTTATTATCACGCCATTCGCGCATATTTTCCGCGCAAGACGGCGGACCTATGATTTCTTGAACAGGTTATCGGCGCTGGCGCGGTGGGAAACGGCGAAACTTTTCTTTGCTTCACAGCGGCTTATCTCGTTTTTCAGCACGGCTATACGCTTGTCCAGTTCATCGACGGATAGCGGATCAAGGTCCTGTTTGACGAGCAGGTTGAGCGGGTCATTGGCGCTGCGCGGTAAATTATCGTCGTCATCCATGTCATATTCCTGTCTTTTTCGGCCATTTTCACCGGTAATGTTGACCGCCGCCCGTTTGCTGTCAATAAGGCCGTCATGAAAAAAGCGCACAATTTTTACGCACTTTTCGGGAGTTTGGGTGAGCCATGACAGTTTCACAGATTTTGCCGTCGGAAATGACAGCCATCGCGATCAGCGAGCCGGGTGGACCCGATGTGCTAAAGCCCGAAACTGTGCCGGTTCCGCAACCTGCGGAAGGCGAAGTGCTGATAAAAGTGGCCGCTGCCGGGGTGAATCGCCCCGATGTGATCCAGCGCAAGGGCCATTATCCCGCGCCTCCCGGTGCCTCGCCGCTGCCGGGGCTGGAAGTATCGGGAACCGTCGTCGCGCTGGGTTCTGGCGTGGAGCCGGAATGGATGGGCCGCAAGATTTGCGCGCTGACCAATGGCGGCGGCTATGCGGAATATTGCGTGGCACCGGCTGGGCAATGCCTTCCCGTCCCCGAAAATATGACGATGGAAGAAGCGGCGGCCTTGCCCGAAACCCTGTTCACCGTGTGGAGCAACCTGTTCAACCGCGGCTTTGCGCGCGAAGACGAAACGGCACTGATCCACGGCGGCACCAGCGGGATTGGCACAATGGCGATCATGCTGGGCAAGCTGTTCGGTTTGAATGTCGTCGTGACCTGCGGCTCTGACGAGAAATGCACCGCCGCCAAATCCATCGGCGCGGATCATGCGATCAACTATAAAACGCACGATTTTGTCGAAGAGGTTAAGAAAATCACCGACGGGCAGGGCGTCGAAGTGGTGCTCGACATGGTCGGCGGCGACTATGTGGCGCGCAACCTCGACTGCCTGAAAGAAGATGGCCGGCATGTCACCATCGCGGTGCAGGGCGGCGCAAAAGCGACCCTCAACATGGCGCAGATCATGATGCGGCGGCTGACCCTGACCGGCTCCACCCTGCGCCCCCAATCGGCGGAGCGCAAGGCGCTGCTGGCGGATGAAATCTATAGCTACGTCTGGCCTGACATCGAAGCGGGCAAGGTAAAGCCCGTCATGGACAAGGTCTTCGCCCTGAAAGACGCCGCCAAAGCCCACACGCACATGGAAGCAGGGGACCATATCGGGAAGATTATCCTCAAGGTGGAGTGAGGGTTGGGCTATCTGTAAATCTAGTCATCCCGCACTCTCCCCGTCATTCCCGCGGAGGCGGGAATCCAGCCCCGCATCCCTAAAAACCGCAACGCGAACCAAATATCTTGCCGACTCTTTCGTTATCCCCTACAATGAATGGTTCAACAGGCCGCTCCCGCAAGGGGCGGCCCTTATTTTTTGTTTTTTGAAAAACTATCTTTTTGAAAAGCCGTAGTGAAAAGGACGCCGCCGTGGCCCAAGATAAACCGACCCCATTGATGCCGCACGCAACTGCAAGCTGGCTGGTTGACAATACCGGCTTGAGCTTTGAGCAGATTGCCGACTTTTGCGGCATCCACATTCTGGAAGTGAACGCGATGGCGGACGATCTGGCTGGTTCCAAATATACTGGCCGTGATCCCGTGCAAGCGCATGAACTGACCAGCGATGAAATCGCCAAGGCCGAAGCCGATCCCGAATATCGCATGAAGCTGCAAAAAGGCCCGGATCAGGTCCGCCGCACCAAAGGTCCGCGTTATACGCCGGTTTCCAAGCGTCAGGACAAGCCAGACGGGATTGCATGGTTGCTGCGTAACCATCCGGAAATTTCCGATGCCCAGATTGGCAAGCTGATCGGCACGACCCGCACCACGATTAACGCGATCCGTGACCGCGAGCATTGGAATATCGCCAATATCGTTCCCAAAGATCCGGTCACGCTTGGCCTGTGTTCGCAGCGCGAGCTGGACGCCATTGTTGCCAAGGCCGCCAAAAAAGCCGGTATCGAGCCGGAAGTGCCAGAAGACAAGAAACTGGGCGGCGACCGTGAAGCGCTTATTGCCGAACTGCATGAAGAGCGCGCCAAGGCAGAACGCGATGCCGAAGCGGCTCTGGCTGCCGAATCCGGTGAGGAAAAAATCTC
>JADMKQ010000174.1:11660-14567 GCA_015478735.1 Sphingorhabdus sp.
CTGGGCTAGAGACATGCTTCGACAAGCTCAGCATTAAGGGTGTTCTTTCTGGCCACCCGCATTATTTGCACCCGTGTTAATTACACGGTTAAATTTGGTTGCGCCTTTTCTCCGCCTGGGTCTATGAACGCTTTATGGATGCACCGATAAAAACCCCCGCTTATGATGCAACGCTTGCCGATCATGGTTTTGATCCGATTATTGCGGAAGGGCTGACCTACCCGCTCGGCGATTACGAGCCGAAATATGGCGAATATTTTGAATTGATGCCAGGTATTGGCTGGACCCGCACGCCGGTTCCGGGGCCGCTGGGTCATATTAACAACTGGATACTGGACGATGTGCACACCGATGGCCCCCAAAAGGGTGAGCCGGGCTTTGCGATTGTCGATACCGGCCTGTTCATGCCCGCTGTCATTGAATCGTGGAAACAACTGTTCGAAACCGGCCTGAATGGAAAAACTGCGACAAAGATTGTCGTGACCCATTATCATCCCGATCATGTCGGCTGTGCTGGCTGGCTCGCCAACCGGTTCAAGGCTCCTGTCCATATGAACCGCACCGAATGGCTGCTGGCGCGCATGTTGATAGCGGATACCAGTGCCGATGTGCCAGCCGAAGCGATCGAGGAATGGCGCTTTGCGGGCTGGGACGAGGAACTGATCGAGGAAAGGTCCAAGGAGGGCTGGGGACGCTTTGCCCGCGCCGTGTCACGGCTACCCATCGGGCATATCCGCATGGACGAGGGCGATCACCTGACCATCGGTGATAATGACTGGCGCGTGATGATCGGGCGCGGCCATACGCCGGAACATGCTTGCCTTATCGACGACAAGAATCGCGTGATGATTTCCGGCGACCAGATATTGCCGCGCATCACGTCCAATATCTCTGTCATGCTAAGCGAACCCACTGCCGATCCGCTGGGCGAATGGCTGGCCAGTATCGACCGTTTCCGCGCCGAAATCGACCCCGAATTGCTGGTGCTCCCCGCGCATGGCCGTCCGTTCAAGGGCGCGCATCAGCGGCTGGACACCTTGGCACTGCGGCATAATGAAGCGCTGGACGATGTGACCGACGCGCTTGCCAAGGGACCGATGCGCGTGGTGGACAGCTTCCCGCTGCTATTCTCTCGCCCCATCGGACCGGATGTGATCGGCATGGCCACTGGCGAAGCCATGGCGACGCTGCGCCATCTGGAATATACTGGCCGGGCGACACACGAAATAAAAGACGGCACCGCCTGGTATAGCGCCGTTTAGCAACTGCCCCCGCGCTTCTGAAATAAGCCTGTCCTACACTATCCCTGATCGCTATGATTGAAGGGAGGAGGGGAGTTGGATTTTGGGCTATTTGAATCGAATCCGGGCGAAGTTGCTTATTCCCCAAATCCCGCTTTTCCTCAATTTGACATTTTCGGACAAATGGCGGAAATGCGCGGTTCCTTGGTGTGAACTTTGTGAACTTTGAACCTTAATCGGGTGATTAAATTGTCAATTGCAACCTTGTTCCGATGATGGCATAGTGCACCACAACACTATAAAGTGGCTGGAGAGACGAAAAATGACAACGCAAGCTATAAAAAGTAGCAGCAATGCACCTGAAAGCGCGATAGATTCGGTTGATGTCCTGATCGTCGGGGCCGGTATTTCCGGCATCGGCATGGCGGTTCACCTGCGTGAGAAATGTCCGGGCAAAAGCTTCACCATGCTCGACCGGCGCGACGAAATCGGCGGGACATGGAACCTCTTCCAATATCCCGGCATCCGCTCCGACAGCGACATGCACACGCTGGGCTTCAAGTTTGAGCCGTGGACCGAGCAGAAGGCGATTGCCGACGGCCCGTCAATCATGAAATATCTGCACCGGATCAAGAACAAGAACGATCTGGACAAGCATATCCGTCTTGGCCACAAAGTGCTCTCCGCCAGCTGGTCGAGCGAAGACGCGCGCTGGACCGTGACTGCGGAAAAATCCAATGGCGAACGCGCCGTCATCTATGCCAATTTCCTCTATATGGGTTCCGGCTATTATGACTATGATCAGGGCTATGATGCCCAGATTCCGGGCATCGAGGCGTTTAAGGGAGAAGTCGTCCACCCGCAATTCTGGCCCAAGGATCTGGATTACAGCAACAAGAAAGTCATCATCATCGGCAGCGGCGCAACCGCGGTAACGATCCTTCCCAATGTCGCGGAAAAAGCCGCGCATGTCACTATGCTGCAACGCACGCCGACTTGGTATTTTGCCCGCGATGCCCGCGACAAGCTTGCCAATTTCCTCCGCAAGATCATGCCGGACCAGTGGGCCTATAATATCATCCGCAAGAAAAACGTGTTCATGCAGGATCTGGTATACCGTACCGCCCGCAACAATCCGGAAAAGGTTATCGCCAAGCTTGAAAAGCCGCTGAAAAAAGAGCTGGGCGATAAATATAACAAGGAAGATTACACGCCTCCTTATGGCCCATGGGAACAAAGGCTGTGCCTTGTCCCCGACAGCGATATGTTCAAGGCCATTCGCGCAGGCACGGCGGACGTGAAAACCGGACATATTGATACCGTGACCGAAGACGGCATTTTGCTGAAATCCGGGGAAAAGCTGGATGCCGACATCATCATCACCGCGACCGGACTGAAACTCGCAGTGGCGGGCAAGGTGGCGTTTGAAGTAGATGGCAAGCCGATCAATTTCCACGATCATTTCTATTATAAAGGCTGCATGTTCTCCGACATTCCGAACATGGCGATTGTCTTTGGTTACCTGAACGCATCGTGGACATTGAAAGCGGATATCGTGTCCGAATTTACCTGCCGCTTGCTCAACCACATGGATGCCACCAGCACGCGGATCGCCAATCCCGTGCTTCCCGAAGGGGTGGTGGAGGACGAGCTTTTCGACTTCTCG
>JADMKQ010000175.1 GCA_015478735.1 Sphingorhabdus sp.
CTCGTGGTCTTTTCGTTCTTCCGTCCCCGTCTCTCCGTTAGTGCTGAGCTTGTCGAAGCACGTTTCTATATTGAACGCGGCATCAAGCCTGAAAACGTGGTTCGACAAGCTCACCACTAACGGTTTGTTTTTAACGGTTTGTTTTTTAACGGTCTTGTTCTTTAACGGTTATGCTCTGTAACGGTTGTATTCTGCTATCCCCCCTCAAAAAACTACTGCCCCTTGAACACCGGTTTGCGCTTTTCCAATATGGCATCAATCGCTTCGCGGTGATCGTCAAGCTGTTGCAATACGCCCTGGAACAACGCCGCTTCGTCGAGATTTTCTTTCAGCGTCACGCTTTGCGCGGTGCGGACCAGTTCCTTGGTCTTGCGGATGGCGGACGGCGGCAGGGCTACTACCTGATCCGCCAGTTCATAGGCGCGTTTCAGCAAGTCATCATTGGCGACGACTTCCGACACCAGGCCATAGTTCAGCGCCTTCTGGGCGTCGATAAACTCGCCGGTGAAGAGCATCTGGTTCGCGCGCGCCTGTCCGATGATACGCGGCAGCAGCCATGCGCCGCCGTCGCCGGGGATCAGGCCGACACGCAGGAAGCTTTCCGCGAAAATCGCGTCTTCGCTGGCGATGCGGATGTCGCACATGGTAGCAAGGTCGTTGCCTGCGCCAATCGCGTGGCCGTTGACCGCCGCAATCACAGGGACAGAAATATCGGACATGGCGAGCGGGATGCGCTGGATACCGGTTTTATACCATTGCTCGATTTGCAGCGGGGACATGTTCTGCTCCGCCGTCATCGCTCTGATTTCGTGAAGGTTGCCGCCGGAAGAAAAGCTTTTGCCGTTGGCGGCGAGAACGACGCAGCTTACGCTTTCGTCGGCGTCGGCTTTTTTGATGGCGGAAACCAGCGCTTCGCAAAGGTCGGTGGATAGCGCGTTGCGTGTCTCCGGCTTGTTCAATGTAATCGTGACCACGCGGTCTTGTTTGTCATAAAGAACGACGTCGCTCATATCTTCTCCATCTGTTTTTGCCGGAATCACTATGTCCCTGTTTCATTCATTGCAGGCCCGCCGCGCTTCTGCAAGAGAGGGAACGGACGTTATGGATACCGGATCATATGACAGGCTGCCGAAAACCGCGAAAGGGCGCTGATCGACATTTTTATGAAGCGGGCTTCACGCTCGTGGAACTCATGATTGTATTAGTGATCCTGGGGCTGATGATGTCGGTTGCTGTGCTGTCCATCCCGCGCGGGGACGGAAAGCTGGAAAGCGATGCCCAGCAATTCGCGGCGCGCACGGCGGCTTTGCGTGATAATGCGATATTGCAATCGCGCCCGATGGCGGTGCAGGTCACGCCGTCCGGTTACAGCTTCCTTGAGCGGCGCAAGGGCGGCTGGACCGTGATGGAGGACAAGCCGTTCCGCACGACAAACTGGTCCGACGGAGTGAGCGCCGAGACGGGGGAGACGGGGCCGATGCTCATCAGCTTTGAAAGCACGGGCCTGCCCAGCGATCAGGTCGAGCTGCGGCTAAGCTATGAGAATATGGGCCGCAGCATAGAGATCAGCCCGATGGGGGATGTGAAGCTTGCCGCTGGACTAGGCGATGCAGGGCGCGCGCCATGAAGGGGGAGCGCGGCTTCACGCTGATCGAAATGCTCGTCGCTCTGTCGGTATTTTCGCTGGCCGCGCTCGCGCTGATCCGGCTTCAGGGATATACCACCCGCAACGCTGCCGAGCTGGAACTGCGCGTCGTGGCGCAGTCGGTGGTGCGCAACCGCGGCGTGGAAATCCTCACCGACCCGCGCCCGCCCGCTCTGGGCAAAAGCAGCGGCGAGGAAGAAAATGGCGGCCTGCAATGGACATGGACGCAGGAAGCGAAACTGGCCGGGGAAGGGCGCTTCGTTCAGGTCGATATCAATGTGCAGGAAAAAGTGAGCGGTGCTCCCGCTTCGCTAACCATCCTGCGGCCAGCGGGAATCGTGCTTGATGCGCCGGTGCCGGGGATTGGCCGGGAGTGATTCATTACCGTTAGCCCTAGACCTGTTCAATTTTGATTGAATCAAAATTGGGGCCTAATCTATTGTTTTATCGTGATTTCCGAGCCGTGAAATGTTCCATTTCACTCGAAATCACTCTAACGCGTAAAATTTATCTGGCTTGAGCTATCTAACGGAACACAACCGTCCGGTTGCCGTTGAGCAATATCCGCCGCTCACCGGCCCATTTCACGGCCTTGGCGAGCACCTGCGACTCGATATCCCGGCCAATGCGGATCAGGTCGTCCACGCTGGCGCGGTGATCGACGCGCTCTACTGCTTGCTCGATAATCGGGCCTTCATCCAGATCGGCGCTGACGAAATGGGCGGTTGCGCCGATCAGCTTGACCCCGCGTTCATGCGCGCGGTGATAGGGTTTTGCCCCCTTGAAACCGGGCAGAAAGCTGTGATGGATATTGATGCAGCGCCCGGCGAGCCTGGTGCTCAGATCGTCCGACAAAATCTGCATATAGCGCGCAAGAATCAGGTAATCCGCCTGAGTCTTGTCCATGATGCCGAGGATCGCCTGTTCCTGCTCCGCCCGGTTTTCGTCGGTGACGGGAAGGTAGTGGAACGCCACCCCGTGCCATTCCGTCAGGTCGCGCAGCGTTTCATGGTTGCTGACAACAGCGGCGATATTGACTGGCAGCGCCCCTGTTTTCCGGCGGTGCAGCAGGTCGTTCAGGCAATGGCTGCCCTTTGACACTGCGATCACGACATTGGGTTTATGCGCCCCGCTGTTGAGGGTCCAGTCCAGTGCATATTGCTCGCCAATCGCGGCAAATTTCTCGCTAAGCTGTTCTAGGCTGGCGGGAAAACGCTCTCCCGCTGCCTTGAACTCGACGCGCATGAAAAACCGGCCCAGCTCCAGATCGGCATATTGCTGGCTGTCGAGAATGAAGCCGTCATGGTCGGCCAAAAAGCCCGCGACCGCCGCCACAATGCCAACCCGGTCCGCCGCTGTCAGGGTGAGAATATAGTTTTCCGTCATAGTCCTATCGCCTTTTCGCAGCCCAATTGGCCCAAACGGTGCGATTTGAAAAGCGGGATTTCCCCTTGTGCTGAATAATTGAGGGATTAGAAGCCTGAACAACTGACCGAAAGACAGGATAGAGCAATGATTGAAGATGAGCCCTGGGATAATGATGGCGACGCAGACGGCGATTTTGATGATTTGCCGGAAGGCGAGGATTCCCAGCTCGAATGGTGGGATTTCGATGACCGTGCGGAAATGATCGGCGCGATTGCGGGCGACGTTGCTTTCATTATCGAAAGCGCGCTGGATGCTCGCGGAGAGGCTTTGCTGGCGCTGCCGGTGAATGATGACGTGATGCCGGTTCTGGAAGCGCTGGCCGAAAAGCAGATCAAGTGGAAATATGTCACGATCATCCCGACCGATGATTATCTGGTCCCGGTCGATGATCCGCGCAGCCATGTCAAAACGCTGGCCCAGCTATTCCTGACGCGCGGCGCACGGGTGCTGCCCATCGCGACCGAGAATGAGGATTATCACATGGCAGGCGGCGCTGCGAATGCGCGGCTACAGGATGTGAAATGGCCGCCGGATCTGGTCTGGCTCGGCATGGGTGAAGATGGCAGCACCGCCGGTATGGTCGAAAGCGCGGACCTTGAGGAAGCGCTCGACGGGCCAAAGGATAAGCGCGCGGTCGGCCTGTTACCCGATGATGGCGACACGCCGCTGGTCACGATTACCAAGGCCGCGATTTGCGATGCACGCACCGTGTTGGTGCAGCTTAACAGCGCCGCCGCTCAGGCAAGTCTGGAACAGGCAATCGAGGAAGGGCCGAACAGCATATCCCCGATGGGCCGCATCTTTGCCGACCTTGCCGTGCCGGTGGATATTTACGTCGAGAATTAGGGTGCGGGGAGTGAGCCGCTCCCTGTCCCAGAGTCTTGCCTCGTCATTCCCGCAAAGGCAGGAATCCAGCTTACCTTCTGCAAGGGTTAGATAGCTGGGTTCGCGTCTGCGCGGGAATGGGTTCGGCGCTGCACCTTGGCTGCGGCACAAACAGACCAAAACGCTATTATTCAAAGATTATCCCAACACAATCCATTGATTTAACTGCTCGATTAAACCATGATAGGAAAAATGCGAATCGCCGTTCCAAGGCTATCGCCCTAAAATGGAGAAAATCAGCCGATGCATCCTTATCTGCATGCCAAGGAAAATCCCGATAAACCAGCGGTTATCATGGCCGGAACGGGTGCGGTTCAAACTTATGCGGAGCTGGACAAGGCATCGAACCGGATGGCGCATCTGTTCCGGAAAGAATCGCTCAATATCGGTGACACGGTTGCTGTTCTGCTCGACAATCATCCGAAGTTTTTCGACTTTGTATGGGGCGCACAGCGCGCGGGGCTTTATTATGTCGCGATCCCCAGCCGCCTGACCGCTCCGGAAATTTCCTATATTTTGAACGATAGCGGCGCAACATTGCTGGTCAGCTCTGAAACCAAGCTGGCCGTTGTCGATGAAGTGCGGAAGCTGAATCCGGAAGTGAAGCAGTTTCTTTACGGCGCGGACAAGGATTCCGGCGTTGGCGATGACCGCGATATAGAGTCACTGCTTGCGACCCTGCCGGACACACCGATTGCCGATCAGCGTCACGGCATGGATATGCTCTACAGTTCCGGAACCACCGGCCGGCCAAAAGGCGTGCGGATTCCTTTCCCGGAGGAAGAGGCGATTGAAGCGCCCAACGGGGTGGCGACGATCGCGATGGCCGCGTTCGGGTTAAACAGCGATAGCATGTACCTGTCACCGGCCCCGCTTTATCATGCCGCTCCGCTGCGCTGGTGCATGGCGGTCCACCGGCATGGCGGCACGGTGATTGTGATGGAGAAATTCGACCCGGAACAGGCGCTCGCGCTGATCGAGAAATATAAAGTCACGGCCAGCCAGTGGGTGCCGACCCATTTCAACCGCATGCTGAAATTGCCGGAAGAAGTGCGGACGAAATATGATCTCTCCAGCCTGAAATGCGCGGTCCATGCGGCGGCGCCTTGTCCGGTACCGGTGAAGGAAAAGATGATCGAATGGTGGGGGCCGGTCCTGATGGAATATTATGCCGGTTCCGAAGGCAATGGCTTTACCTTTATCAATTCCCATGACTGGCTGACGCATAAGGGATCGGTGGGCAAGCCACTGATCGGCACGCTTCGAATCTGTGACGAAAATGACGATGAAGTTCCCGTGGGCGAAGAGGGCCAGATCTATTTCGAGGGCGGCTCGCCGTTCAGCTATCATAATGATCCGGAGAAAACCAAGAGCGCGTTTAACAAGCATGGCTGGAGCTCGCTGGGCGATGTGGGGAGAGTGGATGAAGAAGGCTATCTCTACCTCACCGACCGCAAGAGCTTCATGATCATTTCGGGCGGCGTGAATATCTATCCGCAAGAGATTGAAAACCTGCTCGTCTCCCACCCCAAGATTGCCGATGCCGCCGTGATCGGCGCGCCGGATGATGATATGGGCGAGCGGGTCGTCGCGGTGATCCAGCCGGTTGATATGGCCGATGCGGGTGATGCCTTTGCCCAGGAGATAGAGGCTTATCTGCGGCAGACCTTGTCGGGAGTCAAAGTGCCGCGGCAGATTGATTTCCGTGATGAATTGCCGCGCGAGGCCACGGGCAAATTATACAAGCGCCTGCTGCGGGATGAATATTGGGGCAAAACCGGATCGCGCATTGTCTAGCAGAGCAGTTTGAGCCGCGGACTATTCGGGGGAGAGGGAAATATGAATATAGAACCAAAGGCACCGGCGGATATTGCTGCCGCTATTATAAATCCCGTATCCTATGCCGAATGGGACGGGCTATTGGACAAGTTTGATGTGCTGCGCCGCGATATGCCGGTTGCGCGTATCGAAAATGGCGATCTGCACGATCCGTTCTGGCTGGTTACCGGCTATGATGATGTCATGCGGATGAGCAAGGATAACGCGACCTTCCTCAACAATCCGCGCGGCGTTGTATTCGGCGCTCGGCAAGGGGAGGCGATGATCAAGGAGATTACCGGGGGCAGCCCGCATCTCGTCAATTCGCTGGTCGCACTGGATGCACCTATCCATCCCCAATATCGCCGCCTGACGCAGGAATGGTTCATGCCCAAAAACCTGCGTCAGTTGGAGGACGAGATTGGCGCTCTGGCCAAGACTACCGTGGACCGGCTGGTCGATGCGGGGCCGGAGGCTGATTTCGTGCCGCTGGTGTCGGCGCCTTATCCGCTGCACGTCGTGATGCAGATACTGGGCGTTCCGGAAGAGGACGAACAGCGTATGTTGTTCCTGACCCAGCAAATGTTCGGCGGTCAGGACGAGGATCTGAACAAGACCGGCATGGCGAACATGACGGCGGAACAGATCACCCAGCTTGTGGTCGGTGCGGTGGCCGATTTCGAAGCCTATTTTGCTCGGCTGGCCAAGGAAAAGCGCGGCAATCCTACTGCTGATGTCGCCAGCATAATCGCCAATGCCAAGGTGGACGGAGAATATCTGAACGACCGTGACATGGCGGGCTATTATATCATCGTCGCCTCTGCGGGGCATGACACGACTTCTGCTTCCACAGCCGGGGCAATGATGGCGCTGGCGCAGGATCCGGAGCAATTTGCCCGGTTGAAGGCCGACCGCTCGCTGCTGCCCGGTATTGTCGAAGAAGCGATCCGGTGGACGACGCCGGTCCAGCATTTCATGCGCACCGCGGCGGAAGATGTCGAGATCGGCAATGTGCAGGTGAAAAAGGGCGACTGGTTGATGATGAGCTATATTTCGGCCAATCATGACGAGCGTATATTTGACAATCCGCGCAAATTTGATGCTGCCCGTTCGCCCAACCGTCACCTGGCTTTTGGTGCAGGGGCGCACCAGTGCCTTGGCCTGCACATGGCGCGGCTGGAAATGCGGATATTGTTCAACGAACTGCTCGACCGGATCGAGACAATCGAGCTGGCTGGTGAACCCAAGCGGGCCAAGTCGAGCTTTGTCGGCGGGCTGAAAACCCTTCCGCTCAGATATACATTGTCAACATGATCGGGCCGGAATGATAAGGTCAAAATGATAGGGCGGGCAGCCTTGTAATAGTCTATACTGCCCCCCTATGAAGCCAAAGCAAAACAAGAAGACAGAACGCGGCGACAGATTAAGCCAATTTCTTAAAGGAGAATCAAAAATGATTACGCAATATAAGAACCTCATCAACGGCAAAATGGTCGGCACAAAGGATGTGCTGGACGTGGTCAACCCCGCGAATGAAGAAGTTATCGGACAGGTTCCCGCTTGCGGCGCCGAAGAACTGAACCAGGCGGTTTCCGCTGCGCGTGCCGCTTTCAAAGAATGGCGCAAAAAACCGATCGAGGAACGCCGCCAGGTGATTCACGCGATTTCCGCGACGATCAAGGAAAATACCGACGAACTGTTCCGCTTGCTGACCTCTGAACAGGGCAAGCCCCATGCACAGGCGAAGGGCGAGATCCTCGGCGCGTCGATGATGGCAGCGGCCCAGTCCATGTTCGACCTTGATGACGAGATTAACGAAGATACCGAGGAACGCCTCAGCCGTACCCGCCGGGTTCCTGTTGGCGTGGTCGGCGGGATTGTTCCGTGGAACTTCCCGGTCATGATGGCGGTGCAGAAAATCGCTCCCGCGCTGCTTTCCGGTTGCACGATTGTCCTGAAACCATCGCCCTTCACGCCGCTGACAACGCTGCGTCTGGCGGAGCTTATCAAGGATGTGGTTCCCGCAGGTGTGGTCAACATCATCACCGGCGAAGACAGCCTTGGCCCGCTGATTACCGGGCATCCCGATATCGACAAGATCACCTTCACCGGCTCCACCGCGACCGGCAAAAAGATCATGGAAGGTGCTTCCAAGGATCTCAAGCGGATCACGCTGGAACTGGGCGGCAACGACGCGTCCATCGTTCTGCCTGATGCCAATGTAGAAAAAGTGGCCGAACAGCTTTTCTGGTCCAGCTTTACCAATGCCGGGCAGATCTGTGTTGCGGCAAAGCGCATCTATATCCACGAGGATATTTATGACGAATTGAGCGCGGCGATTGCCGAATATGCCAAGAACGTCAAAGTGGGCGACGGTGCGCAGCAAGGCACAGCGGTTGGCCCGGTCCAGAACAAGAAGCAATATGAGCGTGTGCTGGAGCTGGTTCAGGATGCCAAGGACAATGGTTATAAATTCCTGGTCGGCGGCGATCATGATCCCGATATTCCAGGCTATTATGTGCCGATCACGATCCTCGACAATCCGCCCGAAGATGCGCGGATCGTGGCCGAGGAACAATTTGGTCCGGTCATGCCGCTGATGAAATTCAGCACCACCGAAGAAGCGATCAGCCGCGCCAATGCCAGCGAATATGGCCTGGCGGGTGCAGTATGGACCGCCAATCCGGAAGAAGGCGTGCGGGTTGCCGAACAGCTTGAAACCGGAACGGTATGGGTCAACGAATTCCTGCACCTGTCCCCCAATGCTCCCTTTGGCGGGCATAAACAGTCCGGTTTTGGCGCGGAATATGGCAAGGAAGGCTTGCTGGAGTTCACCTATCCGCAGGTTATCACGGTAAAGAAAAATAACGTGCCTGCCTAAACCGGTCTGAAATATCGGCACGGCTTTGATATGTGCGGTGCCCTGCATCTGTTGCGGGGCACCATATCATTATTAGTGATTGACGCTCGATCATCCTGGGTTTAACCGGTCGATTAAATAATAGTTTCTTAACATATCAAGGAGTGAATTTAATGGCTGAAGCCTATATTGTAGATGCAGTGCGGACCGCAGGTGGCCGCCGTGGTGGCCGCTTAGCCGGGGTTCACCCCGTTGATCTGGGCGCTGCGACTCTGGACGCCATTGCAGACCGCAATGACTTCGATCCTTCCGCCATTGAAGACGTGATTACCGGCTGTGTGAGCCAGGGCGGCGAGCAAGCCGGCGATGTGGGCCGCAACTGTGTTCTGGCCTCGAAACTTCCCGAAAGCATCCCGTCCGTATCGATTGACCGCCAGTGCGGTTCTTCGCAGCAAGCTGTGCAGTTTGCAGCCCAAGGCGTGATGTCCGGCACACAGGATATGGTGCTGGCGCATGGCGTGGAAAGCATGACCCGCGTGCCCATGGGTTCGACCTCCGTATTGTTCCACAAAGCCGACTTGGGCCATAATAAAAGCCCCCGCATGGATGAAGCCTATCCCGGCATAAAATTCAGCCAGTTCATGGGCGCGGAAATGATGGTCAAGAAGCACGGTTTTACCCGTGAAGACCTTGATCGCTTTGCGCTGGAAAGCCACCAGAAAGCCATTGCCGCAGTAAACGCCAATGCGTTTGCGAATGAAATTGTTCCTGTGGAAATCGAAACTCCAGAAGGCAGGGAAATGCACATAGTGGATGAAGGCATCCGCTATGACGCCACCATGGAAAGCATCGGTAGCGTGAAGTTGCTGCAAGAAGGCGGCTCACTGACCGCTGCCAGCTCCAGCCAGATCTGTGACGGGTCGAGCGCGGTTCTGGTCTGTTCGGAACAGGCTTTGAAAGACCACGGCCTGACCCCGCGCGCCCGGATCGTCAACCTGACCGTAACCGCCGGTGATCCTGTCATCATGCTGGAAGAGCCATTGTTCGCCACCGAGCGGGCTCTGAAACGCGCAGGCATCAGAATTGAAGATATTGACCTCTATGAAGTCAACGAAGCCTTTGCTCCTGTTCCGCTGGCATGGCTCAAGCATGTCGGTGCAGACCGTAGCAAGCTCAACGTGAACGGCGGCGCGATTGCTCTGGGTCACCCGCTGGGTGCATCTGGCGCGAAGCTGATGGCTACGTTGCTGAATGCTCTGGAAGCACGCGGCGCGAAATATGGCTTGCAGACCATGTGCGAAGGCGGCGGACAGGCGAACGTCACGATTATCGAACGTCTGGGCTAATCGCACTCTCCTGAACCGGCGCGCGTCTTTGATGGTCACATGATGACTATCGGTGGCGAGCGCCGGTCCGGGGCAATGAAAACAGAAAAGAAGGAATGTCATGGAACTTAACAATAATATATCAGCAGTCATTACCGGCGGTGCTTCTGGTCTTGGTGCGGCAACCGCACGGCGTCTGGCAGAAAAAGGCGTTAAAGTCGCTCTGTTCGACCTGAACGAGGAAAAAGGCGAAGCACTGGCCGCTGAACTGGGCGGTGTTTTCTGCAAGGTCAACGTAACCGACGATGCCAGCGTGGACGCCGGTTTTGAAAAAGCGCGCGCCGCCAATGGTCAGGAACGCATTCTGGTCAACTGTGCCGGTATCGGTAACGCGATCAAGACCGCCAAGCGCAACCGCGAAGACGGCTCGATCAGCCACTTCCCGATGGATGCTTTCAACTTTGTCATTCAGGTCAATCTGGTCGGCACTTTCCGCTGCATTGCCAAGTCTGCCGCGGGTATGCTGACGCTTGATCCGCTGGACGAAAATGGCGAGCGCGGGGCGATGGTCAACACCGCTTCTGTTGCTGCCGAAGATGGCCAGATGGGTCAGGCTGCTTATTCCGCTTCCAAAGGCGGCGTGGTTGGCATGACGCTTCCCATCGCGCGCGATCTGATGGCCGATGGTATTCGCGTCAACACGATCCTGCCGGGCATTTTCGATACGCCATTGCTGGCCGGTGCTCCTCAGAAAGTCCGTGATGCATTGTCCGCATCCGTGCCTTTCCCGAAACGTCTGGGTCAACCGGATGAATATGCGAAGCTGGCGCTGTGCATGATCGAAACCGGTTATTTCAACGGTGAAGACGTGCGCCTCGACGGTGCCATCCGTATGGCTCCGCGCTAAAAGGACGCGCGTAAAGACTCCGCGTAAGAATAAAGCTCCTCCCGTGAATGCGGGAGGGGTTTGATACAAGGATGCTCCCATGACCTATACCCAGATCAAATATGATGTTGCCGACAATATCGCGACGATAACAATCAATCGTCCGGAAAAAATGAACGCCTTCACCAACACCATGTTGAATGAAATGTGCGATGCGTTTGACCGGATTGATGCTGATGACGATGTTCGCGCCGTCATTGTAACCGGCGCCGGGGACAGGGCCTTTTGTGCGGGAGCGGATTTGACACCCGAAGGCGGCGGAAAGCCCTTTGCCAGCAGCGACCCGGTGGAGGATTATTCCGATCCGCGGGTGCGCGATGGCGGCGGCAAGCTGACGCTGCGTATCTATCAATGCCTGAAGCCGGTTATTGCGGCGGTCAACGGCGCTGCGGTCGGCGTGGGTGCAACCTTGCAATTGCCGATGGACATGCGGCTGGCCAGCGAAACGGCGCGTTTCGGTTTTGTCTTTGCCCGGCGCGGCATTGCGCCTGATGGCGCGGCAAGCTGGTTCCTGCCCCATATTGTCGGACGGCCACTGGCGCTGGAATGGTGCATGACCGGACGGATTTTCACCGCGCAGGAAGCGCTGGAGGGCGGGCTTATCCGCTCCATCCACAAACCGGATGAATTGCTGCCCGCCGCTTATGCGCTGGCACGCGAGATTATCGACAATACAGCCCCGGTTTCCGTGGCTCTGACCCGTCAGATGCTGTGGCAGATACCGTGCGCGGATCACCCGATGGAAGCGCATAAAATCGACAGCCGGATCATTTATAATCGCGCCAAATCAGGCGATGCAGCCGAGGGCATATCCAGCTTTCTGGAAAAGCGCGATCCTGTCTATCCGGATAAAGTTTCAACCGACATGCCAGATACCTTCCCATGGTGGGAGGAACCTGTTTATAAGTGATCGCTTGAGTTGTGTCCGGGAAATGATAAAGGCCCGTTGCTTCAGGGGATATTAGATGAGCGCTGACAATCAAACTGATAAAAATAATGATGCGGATAGCGCCGCAAACGCTCGCAGCAAATTGATCGAAACCGCCAGCACGATCATGCGTGAAGGCGACACGATTGATATTTCATTTAGCGAGCTCTCCGTCCGGTCGGGACTGAACAGCGCGCTGGTCAAATATTATTTCGGTAACAAGGATGGCTTGCTGGAAGCGATACTTGAGCGCGACATGACCAAGATTGTCGAGGATGTGGGCTTGCTCATTGCCAAGAACATGCCGCCCGAAGACAAGCTGCGCCGCCATATCGGTGCGGTGATCGACACCTATCACAAATATCCCTATCTCCACCGGTTGACCATGCGCTTGATCCGCGACTTGCCACCAGAAGGTGCGCGCGATATTGCCAAGAAATATCTGAAACCGCTGTCGGAAGCCTATAGCATATTTGTCGGTGACGGGATCAAGACCGGCGTATTCCGTGATCTTGATTCGGACCTGTTCTATTCTGCTGTAACCGGCGCGGCTGACCGTTTCTTTACCGGAAAGCTGGTCTGGAAATATTGCTATGGCCGCGATGATTTCGACGAGCAAATGCGCGATTCCTATCGCGAACAGACGGTGCAACTGATTATGTCGGGGATTTTGGCGAAATAGTAACGCCTGCCCTTTGGAAATAACCGTTAGTCCTGAGCCTGTCGAAGGACGTGTAATGACGGGAAACCGCGATTGACCTGAAAACACCCTTCGATAAGCTCGGGGTTAACGGGAAAAGATGGCAGTAAAGTCAAAATCAGCTAATAATTTCCTGAATCTCTCGACATTTCTACCAAAGTTTCGCAAAGCATCGATTCCGTATAACGAACCACCGGAATCGATTAAACCATGTCTGAAGAATTCTACCGTATCAAACGTCTGCCGCCTTATGTGTTTGCTGAAGTGAACGCGATGAAGGCCGAGGCGCGCGCCCGCGGTGAGGATATTATCGACCTTGGCATGGGCAATCCCGATGGCGCACCGGCAAAGCATGTGATCGACAAGCTGTGCGAGACTGCCAATGATCCGACAGCGCACCGTTACAGCGCGTCCAAGGGGATCAAGGGCCTGCGTCTGGCTCAGGCCAATTATTACAAGCGCCGCTTTAACGTGGACCTTGATCCTGAGAGCGAAGTCATCGTCACTTTGGGGTCAAAGGAAGGGCTGGCCAATCTGGCACAGGCGATTACCGCGCCGGGTGATGTGGTATTGGCTCCCAACCCGTCTTACCCCATTCATACATTCGGCTTCATTATCGCCGGGGCGGCAATCCGCTCGATCCCCGCAGCGCCCGGTCCGGAGTTTTTCACCCGGCTGGAATATGCGATGAGCTATAGTGTGCCGAAACCGTCGGTGCTGGTCATGGGCTATCCTTCCAACCCGACCGCTTATGTGGCCGATCTCGATTTCTATCAAAAGGTAGTGGATTTCGCCCGCGAACATAAATTGTGGGTAATCAGTGACCTGGCCTATGCCGAGATTTATTATGGTAATGTCCCGACCCCATCGATGCTGGAGGTCAAGGGCGCGAAAGACTGCGTGGTCGAGTTTACCAGCATGTCGAAAACCTATTCCATGCCCGGTTGGCGCATGGGCTTTGCGGTTGGTAACCAGAAACTGATCGGCGCGCTCACACGGGTCAAATCCTATCTGGATTATGGTGCATTCACGCCTATTCAGGTGGCGGCGACCGCTGCGCTGAACGGCCCGCAGGATATTATAGCGGAAAACCGAGCGCTGTATAAGAAACGCCGGGACGTGATGGTCGAAAGCTTTGGCCGCGCCGGTTGGGATATTCCTGCACCAGAGGCCAGCATGTTCGCATGGGCGCCGATTCCGGAGCAGTTCAAGCATCTTGGCTCGATGGAGTTTTCCAAGCGCCTGATCGCGGAAGCAGGCGTTGCTGTCGCTCCGGGGCCCGGCTTTGGCGACGAAGGGGAGGGCTATGTCCGCCTCGCGCTGGTCGAGAATGAACAGCGCATCCGGCAAGCTGCGCGGAACATGCGGAAGTTCTTAAGCCAGGGTTGATCCTTGCGGGCTGGTTAGCGGCGAAAGGCGCTTAATCGTTCAGCGCGTTGATCGCGGCGTGGACGCGGTCACGCACCTCGTCGCGGCCCAGCCCCGGTTCGATTTCTTCCTGCACGGCATAGGTAATCACACCGCTTTTCTGCACGAACGTGTCGCGCGGAGAGACTAGCCCACTGTCGAGCGCCACGGGCACAAGCGGCAGGCCCAGAAGCTTGTAGATGCCTGCGAAGCCGGTCTGCAATTCCGGGCGCTCGCCATGATGGGCGCGGCTGCCTTCCGCAAAAATCACGATTGGCCGCCCATCGGCAACGGCCTTTTTGGTTTGCTTGATAATCTGGCGCATCGCTGCGCCGCCGCCATCGCGGTCGATGCCGAG
>JADMKQ010000176.1 GCA_015478735.1 Sphingorhabdus sp.
ATGTTTCTTCAATGACGCCAGCTTTGCGGGCAGCGGTATAGCGATTTCGAACGAAACCGGCGAAAGAGACATATTGCGTCTCGGTGCCCGGGAGTTGATAGAATAATGTTGTAATATCCGCGCTGCCGGAAGCTTGAGCCGGATCAAGAACAAAGTCCATCTCGGGTGCGGCGTAGGCAGCTACGACGCCATTTGTAATTGTTCCAGCTTCTAAATAACGCATACCGGGCGTCGTAAATTCCTCTACACCTTTTTGTGGCTCTATATTCCCGCCAAAATCTGTCCGGTGAAGGGGGTCCTGATAAGTAATGGATGTGCTGACCGAGGCCAGAGGATCGGTATAGGTAAATGAAAATTCCGCACTCCGCGGATCAAAAGTAATATTGATACCACTGCTTCGAACAGTCGAGGCGTTACTATTATAGAACTCGCCGCCCTCATCGAGGGTTAGATGCTGGCTTGCACCAATACCGCTGTAAGTTTTGACGTCCGAAGGATCAACAAACGAATGTGGATTTCCGCTTTGTCCGGTTCCGCCGCCACCTGAACCACTGCCAATCGGTGCGATACTACCGGCAGATTCCGGTCCGGCACCGCCACATGCGGCGAGCAGCGTTGTAGAGGCTAACAAGATTAAAAGGCGCATCGGATAACATCCCCACATGAGTTTTGTGTGAGGATGTTGCTATCAGCATAATGGTTAAAATGGCGTAAACCATGAAGGAATAGCGATTGCCCAAGGGCAGTTCAGCCCGCCAGCTTAGTGACGGGTTTAAGCTAAACCAGCGGCCCTATTTCCCGCGCTTTTTGCGCTCGCTATCCAGGTCATGCACTTCGCTTGGCCCACCTTCGGGGAACAGGCCAAGACGACGGGCGACTTCCTGATAGGCTTCGGCTTCTCCGCCCAGATCGCGGCGGAAACGGTCTTTGTCGAGCTTTTCGTTCGTTTCCATATCCCACAGGCGACAACCGTCCGGGCTGATTTCGTCGGCCAGAATGATGCGGGAGAAATCACCATCGAACAGGCGGCCAAATTCCAGTTTGAAATCGACCAGCTTGATACCGATTCCGGCAAACAGGCCTGCCATGAAATCATTGATGCGGATCGCCATGGCGGAGATGTCCTGCATCTCGTCCTGCGTCGCCCAGCCAAAGCAGGCGATATGTTCTTCGGCTACCAACGGATCACCAAGCGAGTCATCCTTGTAGCAATATTCCAGCAAGGTGTGCGGTAGCGGCGTGCCTTCTTCGATGCCCAGACGTTTGCTCAGCGAACCGGCGGCAACGTTGCGGACGATGACTTCGATCGGAACGATTTCCACCTGTTTGACCAATTGCTCGCGCATGTTCAGACGGCGGATGAAATGGCTGGGAATACCGATATTGCCGAGTAGCGTAAAAATATGCTCGCTCACGCGGTTGTTGATTACCCCTTTGCCGCTGATCGTGCCCTTTTTCTCAGCATTGAAAGCGGTTGCGTCATCTTTGAAATATTGGATGAGCGTGCCGGGCTCCGGTCCTTCGTAAAGAATCTTGGCCTTGCCTTCATAGATTTGGCGACGACGGGACATAGTGGATTCCTAACTCAGGAAGAAGCTTCAAAAACCAAACCCCGACCGTGCGAATCAAAAAGTATTCGGACCAATCGGGGCAACGATGGCTCCCTATAAGCCAAAGCGGGTGCTGGCGCAATCTATCCTATCCCGGCAAAAGATTGTAACCCTGTTTACAGCAAAGATTATATATTATCGTCAGTGAACTAGCGGTGAAAGGGATGGGCTTTGACCAGATATGGCACAATAGATGAAATCATGGACGCGGTTTACGAATGTATTTCCGGACCGCCCGGCGGGCAGGACTGGGAACGCGACCGCGAAATCTATCATCCCCGCGCGCTGATCACCCGCACCCGGATCGAAAATGGCAAGCCGGTCGCCTATACATTCAGCTTTGACGAATTTGTAGAAGCGACAATCCCGCTGCTGGAAGGGCGCTCTTTTTACGAGATTGAACTAGGCCGCAAGACGGATGTGTTCGGCCAGATTGCCCATGTCTTTTCCACCTATGAAGCGCGCGAGACACCGGATCATCCGGAGATCCAGTTTCGGGGCGTGAATATGGTGCATCTGTGGAATGATGGCAGCCGCTGGTGGATCATGAGCATCATCTGGGACAACGAGCGTGAGGGCGTTGCGCTGCCGAAAGAGTGGCTCGGTAAATAATCTCTCCACAAGCTAAATCGACCCTGCTATCGCACCGTGCATGAGTGATGTAACAGAAGCGCCCGAACCAGCTCCCGAAGACGAATTTGACGCGATTGTCGATGCGCCCTTTGATGCGGCCCTGTCAGAACGCTATCTGATCTATGCCATGTCCACGATCACCGCGCGCTCGCTGCCCGATCTGCGCGATGGCCTGAAACCTGTTCACCGGCGGCTTTTATGGGCGATGCGATTGTTAAAGCTCGACCCGTCGCAGGGTTATAAGAAATGCGCACGCGTCGTTGGCGATGTGATCGGTAAATATCACCCGCATGGCGACCAGTCTGTCTATGACGCGATGGTCCGCCTCGCACAGAGTTTCGCGATGCGCTATCCTTTGGTCGACGGGCAGGGGAATTTCGGCAATATTGATGGCGATAATGCCGCCGCCTACCGTTATACCGAGGCCCGCCTGACCCGCACGGCGATCGAGCTGATGCACGGGCTTGACGAAGGCACGGTGGATTTCAAGCCAACCTATAATGGCGAGGATGAAGAGCCGGAGATCATGCCCGGCCTGTTCCCCAACCTGCTTGCCAACGGGGCCAGCGGTATCGCCGTGGGCATGGCGACCAGCATCCCGTCGCATAATGTCGCAGAGATTATCGACGCGGCGACGCTGTTGATCGACAATCCCAAGGCCGAACATGCCGAGATCATGGAGCTTATCAAAGGCCCGGACCTTGCCACCGGCGGCACGCTTGTTGATCCCAAATCGGTTATCGATGCGGCCTATGAAAGCGGGCGCGGCGCCATGCGCGTACGGGCCAAGTGGGAAAAAGAAGATGCCGAGGGGCGCGGCGCTTGGCAGATTGTTGTCACCGAAATCCCTTACCAAGTGCAAAAGGGCAAGCTGATCGAACAGATTGCCCAGATTATTGCCGACAAGAAACTGCCTATTCTTGCCGACATCCGCGATGAATCGGATGAACAGGTCCGCATCGTACTGGAACCCAGAACCCGCACGGTTGACCCCGAAGACCTGATGAACGCTCTGTTCCGGATGAGTGATCTGGAAAACCGCTTCTCGCTCAACATGAACGTGCTGGACAAGGACCGCACACCCAAGGTCATGGGTATTACAGAGGTGTTGCACCACTGGATTGTCCACCAGATCGAAGTGCTGGTGCGCCGTTCGCAGCATCGCATGGACAAGATTGATGCGCGGCTGGAGCTGCTCGAAGGCTATATTATCGCATATCTCAATCTCGACCGTGTGATCGAGATTATCCGTAACCATGACGAGCCGAAGCCGCTGTTGATGGAAGAGTTCAAGCTCACTGACCGGCAGGCAGAAGCGATCCTCAACATGCGTTTGCGTTCTTTGCGCAAGCTTGAGGAAATGGAGCTGCGGACCGAGCGGGACAAGCTGCTGGAAGAGCGTAAGGGCTTGGAAAGCCTGATCGAAAGCCCGGCGCGGCAAAAGACACGGCTGAAAAAAGACCTTGCTGCCATGCGTAAGCTATACGGCGAAGACACGGAGCTAGGGAAACGGCGCACGATGCTGCAAGAGGCGGCTCCGGCGCGGGAAATCTCGCTCGAAGCGTTTATCGAAAAAGAACCCGTCACCGTGATCATGTCCAAGCGCGGCTGGATCAAGGCGATGAAGGGCCATGCCGACCTGAGCGCGCCGGAAGCGTTCAAGTTCAAGGAAGGCGACGGGCCAAAATTCGCGTTCCACGCGCAGACCACGGACAAGCTGCTGATGTGCTGTGACAACGGGCGTTTCTATACATTGGGCGCAGACAGGCTGCCCGGCGCGCGCGGCTTTGGTGAGCCGGTGGCGTCGATGGTCGATATGGAAGCCAGCGCGGAGCCGATTGCGCTGATGGTCGCCGATATGAAGGGCAGGCTTTTGATAGCGTCCACATGGGGCCGGGGCTTCATCACCAATATTGCGGATGTCGTGGCGGAAACCAAAAAAGGCCGTCAGGTCGTGAACCTGAAAGGCGATGCGAAACTCCTGGTCGTCCGTCCCGTTCCCGAAGGCGCAGACCATGTCGCGGCGATTGGCGAAAACCGCAAGCTGGTGGTGTTCGCGCTGTCCGAAATGCCGGAAATGGCCAAAGGGCAGGGCGTCATGCTGCAACGCTATAAAGATGGCGGGCTGTCTGACGCGACCGTGTTTAAACTGGAAGAAGGCCTAAGCTGGCCCATGGGCGGAGAAACCGGCCGCACCCGCACCGAAAACGACCTGACCATGTGGCGCGTAGCCAGAGGCGCAGCCGGCCGCTTGCCGCCGACGGGGTTCCCGAAGACGGGTAAGTTTGATTAGGGGTTTATTGGAGGCCCGTGCTCCGCACTTGATGCGGAGCCCAGGATGGCGGTCCTTACGATCTACTCTAGGCTCCGCATCAAGTGCGGAGCACAAGCTTCTTGCAGAAGCCACACAGGCCCGCCGGAAAAGATTGTGTTTGACTAGTGCGCTCATGGTTGCGACAATTCGGTCATCGCGCGTTCGTCAGATACGCAGTCCATAGCGGTTTAAAGATACCGTTCACACTCCCCCATAAGAAAGGATAGATATGCAAAATGCAAAGCAAGGCGATACAGTCCTGATCGATTATTCCGTGCGTAAAGCCGATGGTACGGTCGTCGGTCATACCGAGGAGACAGGTCCGCAGGAAATCAGAATTGGCGATGGAGCGATTTTCCCCGAAGTTGAAGAAAAGCTTGCGGAAATGAAAGTCGGTGACAAGGAAACGGTTGCGATCGACTGTGAAAATGCTTTCGGCGCCCGGCGTGAGGAAATGGTGATCGACATTCCCCGCGATAACCTGCCAGCCGATGTTGATCCGCAGCCGGGCATGTCGCTTCAGGCGCAGCAGCAGGACGGTTCGGCTGTTACGCTTTACGTCGTTGCCGTGGGTGATCAATCCGTGAAGGCTGATGGCAACCATCCGCTTGCCGGGGAAGATATTTCCTTCGATATAACCCTTCGCGAAATTAAGCACGCGGCTTAAAAGTTTAAGGGCGATCCGTGTCGGCTGCGGCTGGCCGGATCACCCGCTTTTCATTCGTGATACTAAGCCGGGGAAATAGCTTCTCTGGCGAGTTGCTGCACCCGCTCATCACCCGGAAAACCCTCGTCGATCCAGGCGCGCTCTACTTTTGTCAGGGTTCTTGCGACGATGGGGCCGGGTTTCAGGCCCATTGTGATTAAATCTCCGCCGGTGATCGGGAAGACCGGCTTTTGCCAGCCATCCAGCGCCGCCATGCAAGCGGCAAAGTCATCATCTGCTGCGAATAACAGAGCGATGTCCTGCGCGGCATCGGCTCCGTGATGGTAGGCGATAACCGGCATGTCCTTCGCTGCGGGTTCCTGCGCGGTTAGGCGATCCATTACACCGCGGCGCATTTTCTTTGAGGCTTTGAGTCCGGTGACAATCTTGCCCGCCTTGTCCGCATCTTTGGGGAGCAGGGTGATAAACCGTCTGATGGCGGCTGGCGGGATATTATAGGCTTGCTCGCGGCTGACCAGCCAGTCGAGTAGCGCGGCGGCTTCGCTGTCCGCATCTGCGAAAACATGGTCAAAAATACCGGCTTCCAGCATTTTCCCGACTGCAAATGACGGATTGGCTGTGGCGAGCAGTTTCATTAACTCGTCCGCGATACGCTCCCGCGACAGGGAATTGAGGCTTTCGGCGGCTTGGGTGCAGGCCGCATAGGCTTCGTCATCGATACTGGTTTCGGCAAAGCGGGCCAGAAAGCGGAAATAGCGCATGATCCGCAAATGGTCCTCGGCAATGCGTTGCCGGGCGGAGCCGATGAAGCGGATATGGTGCTTTTCCAGATCATCCAGTCCGCCGAAATAGTCATATATTTCCAGCGTTTCCGGATCGGCGGACAGCGCGTTGATAGTGAAATCGCGGCGCGCGGCGTCTTCTTTCCAGTCATCGCTATAAGCCACCGTCGCCCGCCGCCCGTCGGTCGATACATCACGGCGCAAAGTGGTAATCTCGACCGGGCCATCTCTGGTGATCGCGGTAACAGTGCCGTGCCCGATGCCAGTGGGGATGACCTTGATCCCCGCATCGGAAAGCCGAGCCATCACATCATCGGGCTTTAATATTGTCGCAAGATCAATGTCTTGCACCGGAAGGCCGAGCAAACTGTCCCGCACCGCACCGCCGACGAAACGGACCATGCCGTTCTGGCCATCAAGCACGGCGATTATGTTTTTCAGCGATTGCCGCTGATGCCACGAAGCGTCCGGCAGCTTCACGATAGCCAGTCCAGCCGCTTTGACAGGTTGACCAATATCCCTGCGGTAATCCCCCAGATACGGTGATTTTCCCACTCGATCTGGTAATATTCTCGCCTCACCCCGCGCCAGTAGCCGACATGGCTCGTCTGGTTTTTGGGATCAAGTACAAAATCTAACGGCGCTTCAAACCACTCGTCCACCTCTTCGGGGCAGGGGACCAGCGGCAGGTCAGGGGGTATGACGCCCACGACCGGCTGGATATTATAGCCACTGCCCGAATGATAGCGGTCGGTCGGCCCGATAATATCAACCTGAGCGGGGTTCAGGCTGACTTCCTCTTCTGCCTCGCGCAAGGCGGCATGTATCGCATCCTTGTCATCGGGATCAATCTTGCCACCGGGAAAAGCGACTTGCCCTGGGTGATTACGCATATAATCGGGGCGATGGACCAGAATGACGCCGGGATCGGGCCTGTCGGTAATCGCGATCAGCACGGCGGCGCTACGCAGGCTGCTAATATCGGTGATGAAATGGCGCTCGTCCAGAAGCACATGATCAAGGTCCATTTCATGGCCCGTGCGCAGGGACTGTGACAGCCTGGTTCTAAGGTCGAGGGATCGGGTCATGCCGGTAACTCAATCGGAAAAAAAGCCCCGTTGCTCCACAGACCAAAGGGGTTGAGATTGTCTTCAAGCGCATATTCGGCCAGCTCGTAATAAACCGGCCGCGCCAGAACCGCTTCCAGTCCGCCGCGAACTGTCAGATAAGGCTGAGGCGCATCGCTACCCGCGGGAAAGCGCAAGGGATGTTCGGCATCGGCGATGACCAGATGATCGGTATTGAGCCGGAAGGCCAGCTTGCGGTCCTTTCCTTGCCCTTCATTTTCCATCTGGACCGCCACAAAAGGAGCGTCGTCAACAATGATGCCGAGTTTTTGATAAGGTGTGACCAGCACGAAGCTGCCGTCCGGTTCGCGTCGTAACAGGGTCGAAAAAGCACGGACCATCGCGGGCCGGTTAATCGGTGACCCCTGATGCAGCCAGCTGCCGTCTGCGTTAATCTGCATTTCGCTGTCGCCGGTTTCCTCCGGCTCCCATTTCTCGACGGGCGGAAGCTTCTGGGCCTGAACCAGTTCCGCAATTTCGGAAAGCGAGAGGGAAGCAAGTTCGGGCGGCGGTGAGTAGGGCATGTTATTGGCCTATTGCGAATATTCTGCCCTGTAAAGCGTCACCCGATAGCTATTATACCGTTTTGGCTTTTGTCCATGGACCCAGCTTGCCTTTTTCGGGAAGCACGGCATCTTTTGGCGCGCGCACTAACAGTCTGTCCGGATCCCACGGCCCCGGCAGTTTCCAGCCGCCTGTCCGCTCTGGCGAGAAGCCGAAGAAGCGGTCATAATAAGCCGGGTCACCGATCATCACCAGTGGCAGGCTCTCGTCCTTGTGCAGTTCTTTTAGCATCGCGTCGATCATCGCGCGGCCAATGCCCTGACGCTGGCAATCGGGGTGGACTGCAACCGGCCCGACCATGATCATCGGGTGCATCTTGCCTTCCTCGTCGGTCAATGCCGCTGGCCAGCACTGGAGCGAGCCGAGCAATTCATTTTCTGTCATATCAACAGCGGCGATGCTCAGCCCTTCCAGCATTTCCATGCCTTCACGGACTTTATAGGCAGTGCGCCCCATTCTATCCTTGCCAAAGGCAGCGTCGAGAAGGCTTTCGACCAGCTCAGGGTCGATTTCGGCAAGCGGTATAATCGTCGGCAATATATGGGTCCAGTCTATGGGCAAGGAGTCGAAAGCGCGCATTTACCGCTATTGAACCGTGCTGTCGAGCGCTTCAACGCAGGAACGAAACGCGGGTAGCGGTGTTGATTGTTCTTTGGCGGCGTGCCACTAAAAGACACTGGTAATAGCGGGAGTTATGCGGATGGACAGCCAACAGGAGCAGCCACAGACCAGTCATCAAGCTGGCGGTGCGAAACAGAATAGACTGGCCATGCTACGCAAAGACCCGAGGGGCTGGACCGTTCTGATGCTTTCCGTGGTTTCGGTTATCGCATTTCTGGGCGCAGCTTTTGGAACCGCTATTGGTCTGTGGGGCTGGAAAACCGGCATGGCGATTGTGCCGTGGACGGGTTTGCTGGCGATCATTGCTCTGGCTATCGCGGCTTTGGGAATATTCTGGGACCGGCGAAAAGGGCGCAAAACGCGCTGGCTGGTGACAGGGCTTGGCATTATCGTGGCGCTTGGCTTTATCGGTTATCTGGGCAACTATGTGGTGGCGAGAATGTCGCTTCCCGCGATTCATGACATCACAACCGATCTGGCTGACCCGCCGCAATTTTCTGCGCTTAACCTGCGCGCGGATAACCTGGACAATATTCCCGGCGCAAATGACAAGCAAATGCGTGGCATGAATCCGCGGCAACGCTGGGCGACCTTGCATCAACGCGCTTATCCTGACGTGCGTTCTGTGCGGATTGACCAGCCGGTCCCGCTGGTCATTGAAAGAGCGGAACGGTTGGCAAATGACCGCGGATGGGAAGTTGCCAGCGTCGATCCCGCATCCGGACATTTGGAGGCGACCGTCAAATATTCGCTTTTCAGATTGAAGAGCGACATCGTGATCCGCGCCCGCCCTGCCCAGAACGGTCAGGCCAGCATCATCGACATGCGTTCGGTGTCACGGGTCGGTGTCCATGACCTTGGCGAAAATGCAAAGCTGGTGCGCCAGTTTTTGAGCGACCTATCCGGGACCACGACCGCTGCTTCGCAGTAGCTTTCAATGAGGTTACTGCGGCGGTTCAGCGACCACAGGCTCTTTCGAGATTGGCGGGGCAAGCCGCAACATCCGGGCATCTTTGCCATCTTCCAGCACCCATAAAGCGCCGTCCGGTCCTTGCTCGATTTCGCGGATACGCTTGCCCATCGGTAAGCGTTCGGCTTCCATCGCTTTTTCGCCATCAAAGGCGACGCGGATAATTGTCTCGCTGGCCAGCCCGCCGATAAAGGCGCTGCCTTTCCATGACGGGAAAAGATTGCCGCTATAAAAAATCAGGCCCGATGGCGCGATGGTTGGGTCCCAAGAGACTTTGGGTGCGGCAAATTCGGGGTGGGTTTCATGCCGTGGGATCTTTTTGCCATCATAATGATCGCCTTCAGATACAACCGGGTAACCATAATTGTTTCCGCGCTGGACCAGGTTCAACTCGTCGCCAGCCTTTGGCCCCATTTCCTGATTCCAGAGCCTGCCCTTGCTGTCAAAAGCCAGGCCAAGAATATTGCGGTGGCCCAAGGTCCAGATTTCCGGAAGGGCATCTTTCATACCAACGAATGGATTATTCTGCGGCACCGTGCCATCGGGAAACAGCCGGACAATCTTGCCGAGATTGCTGGACATATCCTGTGCCGGATCAAATTTCTGGCGATCGCCGGAGCCGATGAACAGATATTTGCCGTCGGGTGAAAATACCATGCGGTGGGAATAATGGCCCCGGCCCGTGACTTTCGGTTTCTGGGTCCAGATTGTTTCGAGGTCGGATATTTTTGGTGCGTTGGCTTTCGCGTCATCGGCGTTCGCTCCTGCGGCCGGCAATGAAAGTTTCGCGCGCGCGACCACTGCGCCTCTTGTATCCCCTTCACCGGCTTCCGCCCAACTGAGATAGATATACCCGCTAGCCGCAAAATCGGGTGCCAATACTATGTCGCCAAGCCCGCCTTGTCCGCCATAATCAACTTCCGGAATACCTGCGACCGGCGTTTTTTTACCCTTTTGAGTGACCAGCAGCAACCGGCCTTTTTTCTCTGTCACCAGCATCCGGCCATCGGGTAGAAATGTCATCGCCCATGGTTCATCAAGGGTGGCAATGGTGGTTTTTTCAAAAGATTCACGATCCGAGAGGGCGCTATTTGCCAATGATTGCACATCGTTCGCGGCATTTTGGGTGGCCTGTGCATCCTCGCCATTATTGCAAGCGACAAGGATTAAGGCCATTACGGCTGCGAGCGTGTGATTTCTCATTTTTGTTCCCATATATCTATATGTTGGTCTCGTAAGTTGCGGATAGCGTCTCTGGCAGAAATATAGCGGATTACAGTGAGTTTGCATAGGGTGTTCAGGGCGCATCGCGGTTAATTATCTAGCGTTCACAGCTTGCTTACCATTTCCGGTTAAAGCGAAAACCATGTTCGCACGCAAATCAGACAGCGGTGATCCGCGTCCGCAATCCGCGGTGTCCGGCGGCGTGGGTGTGGCTGGCCTGATCGGGCTGGCTTCCTGGATCATGGTCGCGCGTCAATATGGTATGGACGGGCCATATTCTGCGCTTACCGCATGTTTATGTTGTGCCATGCCGATGGTGATCTGGTCGCTGCTTCACGACAAGGTGCATTTGCGCGCTTCCACAGGCATCGACTGGAAAAATCCCAAAGCGCTGAAACGGACATTTGACATCAGCGTGGTGAAGATCGCCGGGCTTTGGGTCACATGGGCAATTATCGCGAGCATTTACTGCATCGGGCGCTGGTACTGGACGGGGCAATATCAGTTCGCGATGGAAATGATGATGGCGGCTGCGCCATTTTTGCTGGGATTATCCGTGCCTTATGTGTTGTGGCTCGACCGCTATTTTGCCGAACCGCGTGACGGTGCCTGGCATTTTGGTCAATTTGTCATGGGTTTGGGGAGCAGAAAAGCGGGCGCTGAATATGATCCGGAGCAAATCTATCATCACCTGCGCGCATGGGCGGTAAAGGGGTTCTTCCTCGCGTTCATGATTTCCATCGTTCCTGGCGGATTTGGGGAGATTATCCGGCTTGATATAGCGCAGATCATCCGTGATCCGGTCGCTATTGCCCATTGGCTCATTATCGCGATGTTCGTCGTCGATGTGCAATTTGCGACTGTCGGTTATTTGCTGACCATGAAGCCGCTAGACGCGCATATCCGGACGGCCAATCCTTATCTTGCCGGTTGGGTCGCGGCCTTGATCTGTTACCCGCCGTTCATTCTCATGGATGGGCCGCTTAATTACCATGTCAACACTGCCGACTGGACCCACTGGTTTGCAGGGCATCAGGCTCTATTGGCGATCTGGGGCGCGGTTCTGGTCATTCTGACCGCGGTTTATGCCTGGGCCACGGTTGCTTTCGGGCTGCGTTTTTCCAACCTTACACATCGCGGCATCCTCACCCACGGCCCTTATCGCTTTACCAAGCACCCGGCTTATGTCGCCAAAAATGCCTATTGGTGGCTGGCGACAATGCCGTTCCTTGTAACGTCGGACAGTTTTACCGACATGGTGCGGAATACGGTGATGATAGCTGCGGTCAGCGGGGTTTATTATTGGCGCGCAAAGACCGAAGAAAAGCATTTGCTTAGCGACCCCGCCTATAAAGAATATGCCGAGTGGATGGACAGAAACGCACCGATTCCGCGCGCGATCAACTGGATCAAGGTGAAAATCGGCTGGTGGCCGCCTGCTGACAAAGGCGCTGATAAGGCCGCGCCAGAGATACAGCCTGCCGAGTAATTTACACGCGGCGCAATCACAATCTTGACGTAGCGGCTGGTTCGCAGCATGGCCGTGTCATGCGATTTTTCTCCGACAATGCAGCATCTGTTCATCCCAAAGTGATGGACGCTCTGACGAAGGCGAATGAGCAGGACACCGCCTATGATGGCGATGCCCTTAGCGCACAGTTGAACGGCGCTTTTTCCGGTCTGTTTGAAACGGATGTCGAGGCGATGTGGGTCGCGACCGGCACGGCGGCCAATTCGCTGGCTCTGGCGGCGCTGTGTCAACCGCATCAAGGTGTGATCTGCCACGAAGAGGCGCATATCGAACAGGATGAAGCAGGCGCGCCGGCTTTCTATACCGGCGGGGCAAAGCTGATGCTGGTCGGGGGTGAAGGTGCCAAACTTTCAGCAGAAACGGTAGAAATCCACTGCGCCGCGATCCGCGATGATGTGCACCAAGTGCAGCCTGCGGCCGTGTCGATCACCAATGCCACGGAATACGGACTGGTCTACAGCCCGGATGAGGTTGCGGCTATTGCGGAAATTTGCAGGGATCGCGGTTTAGGGCTGCACATGGACGGCGCGCGCTTTGCCAACGCGATAGCCAGGCTGGGCTGTCACCCAGCAGATGTGACATGGAAAGCGGGCGTCGATGTGCTTAGCTTTGGCTTTGTCAAAAATGGCGGAATGGGCGCAGAGGCGCTGGTATTTTTTGACAAGGATCTGGCCCGCGATACCCGTTACCGCCGCAAGCGGGCAGGGCATTTGCAATCCAAGGGCCGCTTTCTTGCCGCGCAAATATTGGCGATGCTGGACGATGACCTGTGGCTTGAAAATGCCCGCACTTCCAACGAAGGCGCCCAGATAATCGCGCAGGCGGCGGGTGAGCGGCTGCTCTATCCTGCCGAAGCAAACGAGGTGTTCATCCGCTTGTCCGCCAGCGAAGCCGAAACGCTGCGCAATGCGGGTTTTGATTTTTATGACTGGGGCGAAGGTAAAGCCCGGCTGGTGATAAGCTGGAACCAGAGCGCGGCGGATATCCAACCCCTGGCCAACGCGATTGCAGCTTTATGAACGCGTCGGAAGACGGCACAGCCGATCAGGAATCCAGCCTGTTAACACCGCGGATATTGATCCCGTTCCTGTTCATCTCCCTGGTCTGGGGCTCGACCTGGCTGGTGATAAAAGACCAGATTTCCGACGTGCCGCCAAGCTGGTCAGTAAGCTACCGGTTCATCGTGGCGGCGGCGGCGATGTTCATATTGGTGGCGTTCAAACGGCTGCCGTTCCGGCTCGGCCGCACAGGTCAGTTCTGGGCAATGCTGATCGGTATCGCGCAATTTTCGTTCAACTTCCACTTTGTCTATAATGCGGAGCTTTACATCACGTCCGGTCTGGTCGCGGTGCTGTTTGCATTGTTGATGGTGCCCAATGCGGTGCTGGGCCGAATATTCCTGGGACAGCGCATAAAGGGCACTTTTCTGGTCGGTTCAGCGATTGCCGCGACGGGAATCGCTCTTTTATTATGGCATGAATATAAATCCTCTCCGGCAACTATTACAGACGTGATACTGGGCATGACGCTGACCATTTGCGGGCTTTTATCCGCATCGAGCGCCAATGTGATGCAGGCACTGCCCAAGTTGCGATCCCTTCCGATTTTCACGCTACTTGCCTGGGCGATGTTCTGGGGCTCGGTGTTCAATATCACGATGGCATGGGTTACAGCAGGGCCGCCGGTGATGGAAATGCGCGCGGGCTATATCGGCGGCATATTCTATCTCGCCCTTATCGGTTCGGTGATGACATTCCCGCTCTATTTCGCGTTGGTAAGGGAAATCGGGGCCGGTAAAGCGGCATATTCCAGCGTATTGGTGCCGGTTGTGGCGATGATATTATCCACTCTGTTCGAGGGCTATACATGGACCGCGTTGCCTGTCGCCGGAGCGTTACTGGCGATGGCTGGCTTGATTGTCGCACTGCGGGCGCGAAAGCCGAAAATGCCGAGGGTGGTGGCTTAAACGTTTTTATACTCCGTCAGTCCACCAACTTCGCCAACCCTGTTTTATAATCGGGATAATGCGGTTCCCAGCCC
>JADMKQ010000177.1 GCA_015478735.1 Sphingorhabdus sp.
ATGCGAATTTGTTTCCTCCGTCGCATCACGTCTTCCGGTCGCTGTGTTTATGGAAAGCCAGTCCAGCGACAAGTGGATCAATGGATCCCATTCTTTACCGCTATTCGCTGATCGTAATCTGGCAATTTGCCGCTTAATCAGTCCCGATGCCGGTTCGATCTTGCCCATGCCATCAACCGGCGTAACCGCAACATCAATCCGATGCAGGGCAGCAAGTTGGCTCATGAAGTCCTTCGCAAGCGCACTACGCTGCTGTGCGTCCGCGAGCTTACCAAAGCTGTCATC
Organism: Sphingorhabdus sp.; assembly: GCA_015478735.1. Lineage (GTDB taxonomy): Bacteria > Pseudomonadota > Alphaproteobacteria > Sphingomonadales > Sphingomonadaceae > Parasphingorhabdus. The sequence continues at coordinate 286 of JADMKQ010000177.1, forward strand.
ACCCGTCACAAGACCACAAACCAATGCCCGCTGTTCGGGCACGGATGCGAAATAGGGTGCCACTCTGACACCCGCCGAAGCCAGCGGTCCAGACAGAGCGCGCAGCACCGCCGATTCACGCAAGAAAGCGGCATCGTCGCCAGCTCCAGCCTTGTGCACATCATAATTCATATAGGCGCTTGCTGTGTGCTTATCAGGCCAGACAAGATCGAGCTCTGCTCCGTCTCGCGATGCTCCTCCACCTCCACGTGGTCTGACCGCTGATATACGCGCACCGCTTGCCGCTTCTACGGCAGCAGCAAGACCTTCTGGCAACAAATCTGCAGGGGTCATATCAACCAATTACTTTCTGTTCGCGATATGCTGCGATCTCGTCGTCTGAATAACCAATATCGCGCATGATCTCATCGCTATGCTCGCCAATATCAGGGCAGCATCTTTTGAAGATGACGGGAATGTCGCCAAAATTCCAGAATGCACCGGGTTGTTCGACAATTCCATAAAGCGGTTGCGGCAGAACAGAGATGAGGTTCAGTTCACGATTGAGTGGATCATCGAAAAACCGGTTCATGGCATTTTCGAAATTGACCGGATCACACGGAACTTTTGCGGCTTCCAGCGCCGTGATCAAATCGTCGGATTCTTGGCATTTTGCGGTTTCCGCAAAATCTTCTTCACTATTGCCCAGAACAGAATGCAAAGCTTTTCTCTGTTCCGGTTTATGCGCGGCTACTGCGACCCAGTTACCGTCGGCACATTCGAAAATCCGATGATATGGTGAAAAGCCTGTCTGGTCACTGGTCAGATGATAGGTTTCCGTAAGTTCGCCCTCTGAGGTAATCAACCGCTCGCCCTGTGTAAAAGCCGCAACGCCAAGCAAGGACGTTTGCGTTGTATGACCCTTCCCGCCTGCACGCTTGGCATATAGCGAAGCCATGATTTCGACGAGGCAGTTTTGAGCAGCAGTGACATCCATTGTACCGGGACGATTGAACACAGGTCGATTACCTTTCCCTGCGTTTTCAAACTCCCAGCCGGCAAGGGCATTGAAGATGGAATCGTAACCCGGCCAATTGCCACATTCGCCCTTTTGGCCGTAGGCGCTGACATAGTTAAAGATTACATCAGAGCTATATTTACGGATTCCCTCTTCGCTCAAGCCAAGTTTGGTAGCGCCTTTGAAGCGCATATTATGGTGAACAACTTCTGCCCATTTCACCAATCGCTCAAGAATTGGCTGTGCTTTCGGATTTGTAAGATCCAGTGCCAGACTACGCTTGCTACGCGCAGCGGCTTGATAATATCGATGCATGAAACGAATACGATCACCCGTGAGAGCCTCGACCTTAATCACATTTGCACCCATGTCACCCATCATTGATGGACCTAATGGACCCGCAAGGAACATTCCTAAATCAAGAACACGGACGCCTTCGAGGACTTCTGCAGGAGACGCGCCATCACCGGTAGCTGTGGAGGGCGATGTCCAGCCACGTTCACCACCTTCGTTCAGTCGCGGAGCGGGGCGACCTTGCGGTAATTCGGCATCTGTATGAAACGGAACATTGGCCTGGATTGTCTTGCCAAAGTCGGGATCATTGACCTCAATAGTATAGCGATTGGCTTCTACTTCCGGATGGCGGAGCATTTCGCCCATGGGATAAGCAGGTTCAGCCGCAATATCCGCGGCACGAAGATCCGCTAACCAGTTTTCGAGCGGACGGCGCTTGAACGCTTCATTCAAGCCATCGGTCGTCTCGATTTCAGCACCTTCAGCCAAAACCTCCCACATTGTCGGCATTGATGCAAAATCAAACTGCCGCGACGGATCCATCACCTGCAGCCAGTCGCCGCCCTGACATTGAAATAATTGGACAGCAGTCGGTCTAGCCGCATAAGGATATGGATCGGTATTTGGCATCGGGCCTGTGCTGTTGCGAGCCCATACAAGAGGTAATGTCGATAAAAAGCCTTGAAAGATCGAAGTGTGAGCTGCCCCGCCTGTTTCTGACTGAAGTCGCATAACCAGACGCGCCAATATCCCGGAGGCGGCAAGATGCGCCGCCGCCCAGCTGCCTTGTTGGTAGCGATATACAATCGGACCAGCGCGATGGCCGTCATTCTCATACATCGCGCCAACACGGGCCGCGACAAGCAATTCGTCGTCCGACCGCTCAACGTCAGGGTGGTTATAGGGTGAGCCCGTGATGCCGCAAATAACCAGCCGGGGATGTGCCGCAGTCAGACTGGCATCGTCCAAACCAAGCGCTTTAGCCCTTTCAGGCGTGAATTGATGCAACAGAACATCGGCATCCGCTAATTGTTTATCCAACGCAGATTGCCCTTCAGAACTGTCGAGGTCGAGGACAAGACTACGCTTTCCGCGATTCCAGCTGGCAAAGGGCGCTGTTCCACGCGCGGGATCACCGCCGGGCCGTTCAATTTTCAAAACATCGGCACCCAGTTCGCAAAGCATTAGCCCCGCCACCTGAACTGCCATCGCTTCCCCAATTTCGACTATTCGGAGATCATGGAGCATGGTTCAGACTTTCCGGAAGTTTGGCAAGACCCAGTCGTCCTGAATCGGGGTCCAATCAACTGTAACTTTCATCCCGATATGGACATCCTCCGCATCACAACCTGAAACATTGGCATTCAGCCGCGTCCCGGGGGCACCGTCGAGATCGACGACGACAGGAACATAGACATAGTCTTCGCCATTTTTCGGATTTTTATTACAAATTGCATAGCTGAATATCGTGCCTGTCCCTGGAAGCGTAGGCCATTTCTTGTCGCGGCTACCACATTCGGGGCATATTGCTGTTGGCGGCATCCGGAAATGGCCGCATTCGCCGCATTCGCATGCTGTTAATTTATGCTCCTTGGCTGCTAGCCAAAAAGGCTCTGTATCCGGGTTTGTGCTGATCGTGATTTGATCACCGGGAAGTGCTCTTGCAGGACCGTAAGTCATAGGTTTAATCCCTCCGCAGGATAAGGCTGGAAACTGGAAGCGAAGCTGGGCCGCCTGAAACAAGTGCGAACTCGGCATTCTTCACTTGGTTGATAGCAGTGCCGCGGACCTGCTCGACGCCCTCAACGATATGGGTCATGCCGATAATATAGGCCTCGTTCAGATTACCGCCGTGGGTGTTTACCGGAATACCGCCATTGACCCCCGCTCCGGTCTCAGCATCATAGCGCAACTTGCCAGAAAGGACATAATCATTGCCCTCCCCTTTTTCACAAAAGCCGTAATCTTCAAGCTGCATCAACACCATCGGGCTAAAATGATCGTAGAGCAGCGCGACATCCATATCTTTCGCGCTAAGGCCAGATTGCGCCCATACACGGTCAGCCGTGAAATTGTGCCCCGAACTCGCAAAATAGGGATCAGGCATACCCATCCACGCAAAGGCTCGGCCCCATTCCCGTTGTCCGCCATGCGCACAGGCATGGACAACAGCAGGCTTGTGCCGACAGTCTTTGGCGCGGTCCATCGTGGTCGTAATGACCGCAACCGCACCATCGGTTTCAAGGCAGAAATCAAGGCGCCGGAGCGGGTCGGCAAGCATTACAGATGCATCATATTCCTCTTTGCTCAACGGATTTTTACGCACCGCTTTGGGCCGGTTATGGGTATTGGCACGTGTCGCCATCACAACCTCACCGAATGCATCCTGCGTCGTGCCATAAAGATGCATGTGACGACGCGCGAGCACACTCATCAAATGGCCGGGACCGACTAATCCGGACGGCTGGAGAAAGCTGTTTTCCGGACTAGGCGCTGCGGAACCAAAGACAACGCCAAGCCGATGCTGCGGCAATTGCTGCAACGCCATCAATGTCACAGAATAGGTGCAATCCTCGTTCATCAAACCTGCGGTCGCAAGGCCAATAGCGCCTGGGCATCCTCCCCCGCCACTGGTCAGTGTTGCGGAAAAGCTGACATGTGGCATGCCTAATGTTTCCATAAGACTGGCGGTATCAAACTTATCCAGATAGCCTGCACCAGCAGTTGAATAGTAAGAGAAACCGTCAATCTGCTTATGGCTGATTCCTGCATCGGCGCAGGCTTTCATTATTGCTTCGGCAGCCATATCGTTGATTGTACGAGGCCAACTTTTACCTCGAACATAATAATCGGTCGCCCCAACCCCGACGATCGCAGTCTTATCTTGATTTGCCCAAGCCATGCGGCTTCCTCTCTTTTCTTCGATTCTCAGTTATATAACTAGGTTTCATATGATCGTGAAGACAACTTGTCTAGACGTCAAGCAAAATGCAACTTCCGGTATTTACCTCGAAAATAAAGCAGCGGATCACGGCGCGGTTCAAAAATCGCCTTTAGTACACGGCCGACAAGGATAAAATGATCTCCGCCGTCGTGGATATCCTGGCGTTCACATTCAAAGCTGCTCAATGATCCTTTCAGCACAGGTGTGCCATGTTCTCCAACTTCCCACGGCGTTGCTGCAAACCTGTCTTCACCCTTGCCCGCAAAACGGTTCGAGGTTGGCTGCTGTCCGATTTGCAAGACATTGACAGCGAAGCGTTCAGCTTCCCGCAATACCGGGGCACTCCCTGCGTCATTTGCAATACAGACAAGCAATAATGGCGGGTCGAGCGAGACGGACGTAAAGCTGTTCGCAGTCAACCCGATTGGCGTCCCATCGGGACCGATAGCCGTGACAACTGTAACGCCAGTGGCAAAACAGCCCAGTGCATCGCGAAAGGTGCGTGCATCGGACCCTTCCCTATATTCGGGCGAACTTCTGGGGGCGCGGCGCTCCAGAAAATCGATAAGATGCGAACCCAGCGCGTCGATACGATCGTCAGTGACAACCATTGCAATGTCATCAATCTCGGCCAATTCGCCTTCCGGTAGCTGAGCGACAAAGTCAGCTGCATCCGAATGCGAGGCCAGCTTGCTGATCCCGCCGCGCACATAAAGCGTTGGTACAGTGATATTGGCGGCAACCCCGGTAAGGTGCTGTGTCATATCACTTGTGTCCAGCGCCTCTAATAGCCGCGCATCCCACTGCGCCTGATTCGGCCCAATATTTGATGCTTCGCGCAGGCGCTTGCCAATCCGGCCCAATATATCTGGATCAGGGTTGACTGGTAAATCGACCAGAACCAAACCGGATGCCAGTAAAGCAGCCTCGCGCTCCAGAGCTGCACAGGCAATCCAGCCGCCAAAGGTCGAAGCCACAACAACAGGCCGTGTACCCATTTGCGCCAGCACCGCTCGCAAGTCTTCGACAAAGGCTTCGAAATCATAACGGGCATCTTCCGGCCATTCACTGCCGCCATGCCCCCGCAGATCAAGACTGATAACCCGTCGTCCAGCCCTTTGCAGCCCCTCTGCCAAGCTGGCCCAAACCTTGCGGGTTTGTCCTGCCCCATGGACCAGAAGAACCGCCGGATCATCTTCGGCCCCAAGGGCCTCCGCCTCTAAGCGGGCACCGGCGAACCCGCGATACTCAACAATATTCATACGCCATTCTCTCCGGATATGCCGCCCAATTGCAGCCACTGGTCAAATTTGCTCGTCCGGCGCCGGACCATCAGTCGAGCGATCTCGCAATCGCCGTCAATGATGGCATTCAGAAGGTTGCGTTGCATCTCCGCCGCCAGAATACGCCGGGCGGGATCGCTGTAAAGACCGCCGTTGCGCTCACTCAGCCCAAAACTGTAGCCAATCTCCATCACCAACTCGATCACCGGATTGCCGCTGATCCGCGCAATTATCCGCGCTACCTTTACATCGGCCGCAATAGATTCACGCGGCCCATCATCAACACCAATGGCATCAATCAATTCTGTCAATTGCTCGATATCCGCTTCTGTCCTCAGGTTCGCAGCTGTGGCAGCCGCTTCTTCAAATACCAGCTTCGTAACCTGCATCACGTTGCCCAGGTTGGCTCCGCGCAGCCGCAAAAAGCGCGTCAGTGATTGGATAGCATCACTCGCGTCCGGGCGTTCGGCAAAAAAGCCGCCTTTGGTGCCGCGCCGCACACTAATCAAACGGTCCCGCTCAACCATCTTCGCGGCCTGCCGAAGCGTCGGACGACTAACCCCCAGCTTTTCCAGAAGGTCGTTCTCCGCACCAAGATAATCACCGGGCTTTGCAGCGAGGCTCATATCGACAAGCGCACGCGCCGTTCGGCTGGCGAGCGTTTCATTCAAAGGTTGGAAATTCATATCCGCCTCTCCATAATAGGTATCTATTTATGCAATAACTTTAGCATTGTCGAGATATATCTTGCATTAACTTGTATAACTAGGTATTTATTACTACATAAATTGGATCAAACCGAGTCGAAGAGGATATTGTAATGAAACCCTTTATATTTAGCGCTGACAGTCACATCATGGAGCCTGCGGATATATTTCTGGAAGGGCTTCCAGCCTCGCTCAAGGACCATGCCATCCATTCACGTAAGGAAGGTGATTATCTGATCACCGGCACTAAAGATAAGATCATCTATCGACTACGCGTCGGTCAGCATCGGGAAAAGGCGCTCGGCGATAACGAGCGGCGCGGAATCCGCGAAATTGATGGTCGGCTCGAAGATATGGAGCTTGAGGGCATCGATGCAGAAATCTGCTTCCCCTCGCTTGGCCTGTGGCTGTATGCGCTCGACAATCCCGAAGCCGAAGCAGCTTCCGCCCGGCTATATAATGATTGGAACAACAGTTTCCTTGGTGGTCACAAAAACCGCTTCGTTCGCTGTGGCATGCTGCCTGTTCTTGATTTTTCGAACACACTTGCCGAGCTTGATTATCTGGCATCAAAAGGTTTTACCGCAGCGATGCTGCCAGCCGTTTCTCCGCCCAATTTGCCTAAATATAATGACGAGGTTTGGGATCCCGTATTCGCGAAAGCCGCAGCGCTTGGTATCGTATTTGTCATGCATACCGGCACTGGCCTTGAATCCGTGGTTATCGAACGCGGACCCGGAGCCGGAATCATAAACTATACCAACCAGATGACCGACGCGCAGCAGAGCGTAATGTATCTTGTGTCGGGCGGAGTGCTGGACCGAAATCCGGATGCTAAAGTTGCTTTCATCGAAAGCGGCGCAAGCTGGTTAGTCGCTTTGGCCGAGCGTATGGATGAAGTGTCCGTCGCCCATGCGAACTTCGTCCATCCGAAACTGAGCCGCGCACCGAGCCAGATTATCGACGATCAGGTTTGGACAAGCTTCCAACACGATCGCGCTTGCATTACAGCGGCTGCGGCGGAACTTCCCGGCGCAAAGAATGTTATGTGGGGCTCTGATTACCCGCATGCGGAGGGAACCTTCCCCATCAGCCGCCGCGTCGTGGACGAGATTTTTGAAGGTCTGGACGTGACCGAAGAATTGCGCCGCAACATACTTGGTCTCAACGCCGCGCGGCTGTTCGGGATGAAACCCGAGGTCGCAACAAGTGCTGCTGCTGCCTGACCTCAGTATCCATTAAATATACAAAGTGCCGCGATCTAGGCATCCTCGGCGATAGGTTTCGCCGTCAAGCCAGCCATGATCGCGGCAATCCCCCCGACCAATAAGCAACCCGACAGGATTGCCAGTGTAGGCTGAAGCGACAGATCTCCATAGGCAGGCGTAAATGCTTTGCTAAGATAGCCAGCCACAGTACCACCAAGACCTACTCCGGCAAGACCGATGAACATGTTGATCGTCGCCGATGTCATCGCACGCATCTGTACCGGCACCTGCGCAAAACAGAGCGAGATGATCGGGCCGAGATGCAGTGTCATCATGAACTTCACAACAACAAAACAGCCAAGCGCCAGGTAGGGATTGCTCGTCAGTGCGAAACCGACGCCAAAGGGGAAGGACGCCAGCAGTCCTAGACCTGCGAACCATCCATTGAACCCGGGATTAGCCTGACCAAATCGGTCGCTGACCCAGCCCGCGACAAGATTGCCAAGGACAAGACCTGCCGCCATTGCCCCGCCAAGCCAGAAACCCGTCTCGGTTTTGTCCATATCATGGACCCGCAGAAAGAATGACGCTCCCCACAATATAAACGCGAACCCGGTAACCGGCACCATGCATAACAGCAACGCGACCCAGCGTAGTGACGTACTAGCGGCCATGGTACGCAGCACGTCGCTGATGCTGGTCTGTGACGGTATGACGGGGTCCACAACTCCGCGCCGGCGTGGCTCCGCGGCGAGCAGATAGACGAGCAATCCGACAGCTATGCCCGGTAAGCCGACAATCAGGAAAACAGCGCGCCGACTATACCATTGTGACAGCCAGCCCGCGATGGCCAGCCCGCCTGACAAGCCAACAGCATTGGCAGCAAGCATGATAGAAATAATCGTTGTGCGTCGATCTTTCGGAAAAATGTCGGTGAGCAGTGACAGACCGGCGGGACCAGCACCCGCTTCACCCGCAGCAAGTCCGATACGCGCGAGCAACATTTGCATAAAATTTTGCGCAAAAGCCGACAGCGCTGTTGCCGCGCTCCAGACCGAAACGCATATCGCAATCACAAGACGACGATCACCGCGATCGGCGTAACGGGCAATCGGGAAAGCAGCGAGCGCATAAAAAGCAGCAAAAGCCACACCGGTCAGCAACCCGATCTGACCGTCATGAAGGCCAAGTTCGTGTTTTATATCATCTTGGAACAGAGTGAAGACCTGACGATCAACATAGCTGAAGATCGCAACGATCACCAGAAGCCCGAGGGTTAAACCACGGCGGCTTGACGATTTCGATGCCATATTATTCCTTCCCGGATAAAAAAAGAGGGAGGTCCGGTTGCCCGTCCCTCCCCCAATGCTCTTGGAGAGTTCAATTATCTAAAATTTCATACTTGCTGTTACGCCATAGCTACGCGGTTCGTTATACGATGTGCCGGAGTAGATATTGCTGAGCAGGAGCGTGTATTGCTGCTCCTGATCATTAGTGAGGTTTTTACCCCATAGCGCCAGTTCGTAATTCCGTTCAGGCCCAAAGCTGAGAGCAAGACGGGCGTTGAGAATGCCCAGTGAACCTGAGTCCGCAATATTTTCTAGCTGTGCGGCCTGATCAGGAGTGAGTCCAAGGCCCCCGATTCCCGTCGAACCATAAAGGTACGAAGGTATTTCGATCTGTGGCATTTCGCCCTGCCAAGCATAAACGACATTTGCGTCAATTCCAACGCTGCCAAGGTCCCTGCTATAAGACGCACCGACTGCGAATTGCTCTTCTACGATACCAGCGAAGCGATAATCAGTCTTATCAATCGGGACAATGACCTGGCTACCAGACGACCCTGAAACAGCCCGTCCTTCATAACGGGTATATTTGGGATCTGTGAGTGCACCGGACGCGAAAATAGTAAAACCATCAGTGACTTCAAAAGTCGCATCAGCTTCAACGCCCCAGGTTTCGGTATCAGCATTTTCAATCACTGTCTGGCTCTCGCCATCGGGTGCAAGAACCGGAGTCCGTTGAGCGCCTTTTACCTTGTTATGGTAACCCGCAATGTTAAAGCTGCCGCGTCCGCCGAGGAACGTAGTCTTGATACCCACCTCTTGCTCATAGACAATTTCGGGTTGTGAAGGGATCGAGTCTGACAATGTAAGCGTACGAAGTTGCAACGCTCCCGAACGATAGCCCTTACTATGCTTGGCATAAATCATGATGTTATCCGAAACGTCAAAATCCATACCTGCGGTGTAAGAGAGGTTCGTAAATGTCTCTTGATCACGGCGCAGACAAGGGATCGCGACAGACGCTGGGCTACAAGAAATAAACGTGTCGCTATTATCCTGAACGTCTCCAGATTGTGTGGTCAGCCTGCGATCATCAATCGAATAACGTAAACCGCCAGTGACCCTTAACCTGTCGGTCAATTCATAGTTGAGCTGACTATACATGCCATAGCTATCGTTATCGATCGTGCCGCTAAAGTTGGACCAAACATCCGGCCCGAAAAGATTCGAACGCGACTGGTCAAAGCCGGTTTCACGAAAATAGGTAAGTCCGGCAGCGAAATTCAAACGATCATCGAATGCCGTTCCTGTCGCTTGCATTTCAGTCGAATATTGTTTCAGATCTTGGGTGCCGCCAGTATAATGAGCGACGACGCTTGAGCCATCGAGATCAATGAGGTTCTCGCTCTGGATACCACGATAGCCGTTGATCCAACGCACTTCACCAAAGCTCGTTTCAAGAATGAACTTGGCCATATATGTCTGGGTTTGGGTTTCGTTGAAAGCACCGCGCGGGTCGGCTCCCACAACCGACGATGGCGGCGTGACTGCCACAAGATTGGGGTTGCCGTCGAAACGGTCGCGCTCATCCGCAGCAATACCATCAAGAAATGCTTTGCCTGGACCAAAAGCCGCCGGCGCATTGAAGAAAAGATTTTGCCGTACGGGGCCGTCAATTTCCGTATCATACCATTCACCGGACAGGATTATTTCAAGATTGTCCGTTGGCATCCAGCCAAGCTTGACGCGGCCGTTAATTGTTTCGCGTCCCTCATATTTTTCACCTGTATTAATGTCGGTCTTGTAACCGTCACGTTTCTGGTAATAAAGCGCGCCACGAACTGCGACATTGTCTGCGAGGCCAAGGTTAAGCACCGCCTGTCCTGTGCGCTCGTCGAAACGACCATAGGTAGCGCTAAGCTTACCCGATATTTCGTCGTAACGCGGATCTGCGGTTTTGATAAGAACAGCGCCAGCCGAAGTATTGCGCCCAAATAAAGTGCCCTGCGGCCCCTTCAGAACCTGCACACTCTCAACATCGACGAGTTCGGTGTTCAGTCCATAGGCCCGCGCAATATACATTTCGTCAATATAGGTGCCGACCGATGGTTCAAGCGTCGCGATATTGTCGTTCTGGATTTGCCCACGCATAGCAAATGTTAATGCGGTCGGGTTATTACCTGCACCACGAATATTAAAGCCGGGGGTAAAGGTCGCAATTTCGTCAACCTTTCCGATGCCTTGTTCTGTAAGCTTTTCACCGCTGAATGCTGTAATCGCGATCGGTGTATCCTGAATCGCAGCATCTTGTTTGGTGACCCCGATTACGACAATTGCATCGCCATTATAATTGCTCTGCTCTTCGGTCTCTTGTGCCAATGCTGAAGTTGATGACAGCGCCAAAGCTGCCAACGAAACTGTAGCGAGCACCCGTGCCGAATCATACTTATGCTTTAAAATCATTAGCCTGTATCCTCTCCGTGTGAGTATCCATTGCCTCACTAGCTACTTGTATAACTAAGTTGAATAGGACAGACAAGTGACTTTGAACGATTACGGAAAAAAGTGTCTAACTAATTGTTTTGCAACCTATTTTATCACTCTATCTACGCCCTGCTCCGTAGGCGGGAGTGAATAAAAAAGGGGAAGTCCGTTTACCGGACCTCCCCTATATTCGTCTATTCGTGAGACAGATGCCTGATAAGATTAAAACTTAATCGTTCCTGTAACACCGTAGGTTGCCGGTTCGTTATAACTTACACCCACATAATTGAGACCACCCACAAAAAGTGCCATATCGGATGCCCGTTCATCAAAAATATTTCGTCCGAAAAGGGCGATTTCATAATTGTCGTTATCACCAAACGCTAGCGATGCACGAACATTGGTAATACCCAGAGCACGCGTGGTCGTAGCATCAACGATCGCCTGCGCTTCAGCAGCGCTAAAGCCACCGCCGCCAGGCACTGCCACAGGTGCAGTCAGCCGCTCAAACGTCTGGTCACTTTGTCGATATTTGCCTTGCCATGCATAAATCGCGTTCAGGCCCAGTCGCGCCATACCAAGGTCTGCCGTATAATTGGCCCCGACCGAGAATTGCTCTTCGACAAGAGTGGTAAACGCCAAATCCGATTTGTCATTAGGTGTAAGCACACCACCCACCGCAACAAATCCATTATAGCTCTTATATTTTGGATCTATAAGCGAACCAGCTGCGGTCAAGGTCAACCCGTTTGCCACCTCAATCGCCAGATCAGCTTCCATACCCCAGGCTTCGGTATTCGCATTTTCAAGAACAGATTGGCTAATACCATTTATGGGCAAAATGACGCTGCGCTGCGCACCTTTTACCTTGTTATGGAAACCGGCAATGTTGAACCGGATACGTCTATCCCAAAATTGGGTTTTAAGTCCGATTTCCTGCTCATGCACAATTTCGGGCTGAGCCGGCGCGGTGTCATCCAACGTCAATGTACGAAGCTGTTGAGCGCCGGAGCGATAGCCTTTGCTATGTTTCGCATAAACGAGGATATCATCGGAAATTTTATAGTCGAGGCCCGCCGTATAAGAAAGATTCTTGAAGGTATCGCTGCGGGAGCGATTACAGTCTTCAGCCGTCAGCGTACCAGCAAGTACCAGGTCAAATTGGTAGGATTGCGGCAAACAAACTGCAGGGACAGTTCCGTTCAACGGAAATGCGGCTGATTGTGCAGTGATCCCTTTGTCATCAATTGAATAACGCAAGCCACCGGTAAAGCTGAGTGCATCATTTACATGATAACTCGCTTGGGCGTACATACCCATGGAATCATTATCGATCGTGCCTCTGAAGCCGGACCATACCGCATCACCATTGTTCGAAGACCGGGAGGTATCAAAACCGGATTCATTAAAATATGTGATCCCAACCGCATAATCCAGTGCATTGTTCAGCCCCTGACCGGTCAACTGGAGTTCCGTTGAATATTGCTCCAGAGTCTGGACACCCTGAGTAAAGTGGTTTCCTGCCACGGAAGAAGAACCATCGAGATCAACGAGGTTTGAACCTTTGATTTTGCGGTATCCGTTAATCCACTTGATTTCACCGAAATCGGTTTCCAACGAGACTTTGGCCATATATGTTTCGGTCTTCATCTTATTTTGAAGGCCTTGGGCAGGAGCGCCGGGAATTGTCGAAGGATCGGTTATAGCAACCAGGTCCGGATCACCGCCCATCGCCGCACGATCAGCCGCAGCGGGATCGAAACCGGTCAACCCGAGATTGTAAAACCGATTCTGGCGTGTTGGCCCTGCGATCTCGCCATCATACCACTCGCCAGAAAGAAGGATTTGCAGCGTGTCAGTTGGTTGAAAAGCCACTTTAACACGACCATTCAGGGTTTCACGCCCCTCATATTTCCGGCCAGTGTTCACATCGGTCTTGTAACCATCGCGCTTACCATAAAGAATTGCGCCACGAACTGCGATCGAATCGTTAAACCCCAGATTGAGAACCGCGGTACCAACGCGCTCATTAAACCGGCCATAAGTACCTTTGACCATCCCGGAAATTTCATCATATTTGGGATCATTAGTCCGGATCAAGACTGCACCAGCAGAAGTATTACGACCAAATAATGTGCCCTGTGGCCCCTTAAGAACCTGAAGGTCGGAAACATCGAGCATTTCCGAATTCAAGCCATAGGAACGGGCAACATACATGTCATCCAGATAGATGCCGACTGATGGCTCCAGCGTCGCAATAATATCATTTTGCACCTGGCCGCGCATCGAAAGCACAAGAGCAGTAGGATTACTACTACCGACGCGCATATTGAATCCGGGAGTGAACGTGGCAACATCGCCAAGCAGTTGCACG
>JADMKQ010000178.1 GCA_015478735.1 Sphingorhabdus sp.
GAAAAACAACAAGATTTAGATGAATATCTCAAGCGTAGGAGCAATTTTGACCCCGATTTATGGTTAATTGAACTGGATATCCCGGATGCAGAACAACTCATCGCTGAAATGACGGCAATTCATTGACTTAGAAGCGCCGCGGCGTATTTCGCTTTCAACTTCAAGGCGAAGGTTGGTCCCAGGGATTGTCAGCGATGACGGGATTAAACATGCAGCCGGGGGGAACAGGGATAAGCTGTTGGTTGGTTTTTAAGCTTATTACGCAGGTTTTTTTATAAACTCGCACTGGACTCACCGCATTTAAATACGGGTCTATGAGCAAAATATTCAAGTCTGCCAGCGCGTTGTCGCTTGCAATTTTTACGGTCGCGGCTTTCTCCCTGACCGACGCATCATTCGCATTGGAAGCCAATGATGAAATGCCAGAAGTCGAGATCGTCGTGGATCCGAATATGGTAGAATCCGCCGACGACCAGGTTGTTTTTGCGGAATCGCAGGAAGTAACTTCCGAAATACCCAAAGATGTTATTGCCGAAGATCATGCAGCCAATGAAGCGCGGCTTTCCGGCGGCACATATTTTGACGATGAAGATGCCAGCTCGCTGCACCATCTCGTCGCACAGCAATCCATAAGCGATAATCTGAGCGAAGAAATGCAGTGCCTTGCCGGCACCGTCTATTTTGAATCAAAAGGCGAAACACTGGCTGGCCAGCTTGCTGTTGCCCGTGTTGTTCTGGCCCGCGCTGAATCTCCGCGTTTCCCCGACAGCATTTGCGGCGTTGTATATCAGCCCAAGCAATTTTCCTTTGTGCGCGGCGGTAAAATGCCACGGATCAATAAATCCCACAGCCATTGGCACAATGCTGTCGCGATTGCGAAAATCGCCATGAACGACGGCTGGGAAAGCCCTGTTGAAGGCGCTCTGTTCTTTCATGCCCGTTATGTATCGCCCGGCTGGCGACTTAAGCGCATGGCAATGGTGGACAATCACATTTTTTATCGCTGATACTCCCTCAACAGACGGAAAATTTCAATAAGACTCCCGTTCGGGGGTCTTTATTTTGTTCCATATATGTTCTAATGAAACGTAATGATGATAGAGATTGACGATTCCCCCGCCACTTCCCCCGCCTCTGCAGCCCTCCCTCCCCAAGGTGCCGAGCAGACTGGAGATAACCCTTCCCCGCTAACCGGCGCTGCTGCGGTGGCTCGCGGCGTGGCACGGCTGTTTTCCCGGCACGACATCATGGTCATGCCGGAAGTGTGCCTGCCGAATAAAAGGCGTGCTGACCTGATGGGCGTGGATGCCAAGGGGCAGATTATCATCGTCGAGATCAAGGTCGCGCGCGGCGATTTGCTGGGCGATGGTAAATGGATCGAATATCTGGATTATTGCGACCGTTTCTACTGGGCCTTGCCGGGCGGCTTTGACCATACTCCGCTCGACTGGCCGGAGTTCATGCCAGAGAGGACCGGACTGATCCTTGCCGACGCTTATGATGCGGAAATGGTGCGTTCAGCCGCAACTCATGCACTGGCCCCGTCCCGCCGTAAAACAGAGACTACGCGTCTGGCGCGCCGTTCGATGCAGCGATTGTCAGAGGTTAATGGCTGGATAGACCCGGTGGTGCGGGACTTTTTCTAAACACGAGAAGATAGGCGCTATTTAACGCTGTCCTACACGATGCGACCTATGATAACGCTTTGCGCGGCTCTTTCTTATCCTGAATAACCCACCCGCTTATCATTCGGCCATGCTGACTGGCCGCAAATATCCAACAAGCTGGCATTACACTGCTTCTTTGTTGGAAATGGCGGAAAAGGGCGGTTCCTTGGTGTGAACTTTGTGAACTTTGAACCGGCTCCGGACGAAAAAAGCCTAGCCTTCAGGTCCGAAAAAACGACCTGTCGACTCTGGCTTCTGCTCTTTGTCCGCCTTTTCAATATCCGCCAATATAGCCGAAGCGCGGCGGTCACGCTGTGCGTAATCGCGAGCAGACAGACCAGCCAGAGTATCGGTGCGATCCGGATCAGCGCCATGTTTCAGCAATAGCCGCACCATTTCGGAATCGCGCAACTGGACAGAGCGGATCAGGGGCGTTTCCCCCCGGTTATTCGGCTCGTTCACATTGGCACCTTGACCCAGCAGAACCCTTGCCCCTTC
Source organism: Sphingorhabdus sp. (assembly GCA_015478735.1). GTDB lineage: Bacteria > Pseudomonadota > Alphaproteobacteria > Sphingomonadales > Sphingomonadaceae > Parasphingorhabdus. The sequence continues at coordinate 2,166 of JADMKQ010000178.1, forward strand.
GGCAAAGCGCAAGCTCGTTGCCAGCATCAGCGGTGTCGTGCCGTTCTTGTCCTTAACATTGGGATTGGCATCCTTTTGCAATAGGAACGCGGTCCATGTGGAATCGCGGCGAGCCACAACGATATGCAGAGCGGTTTCGCCGGTCGTAAGATCCCTGGTATTGACGATGGTCGAACCCGGTTCATTCAGAAACTTTGTCGCTTCTGTGCCGTCACGGTCTTTGACAGCTTTCAGAAAGTTATAGCTGTCGGAAAATTGTGCGCTGGCAGTGCCCGGGATCGCCAGTGAAAAAGCGGCCAGCATCGCGATCAGGAAATGCCTGATGCCAGTGATCTTGTCCGCTTGTGAAAATCCAGCTTTGCCCCAGTGCATATAATGCCGCCTTTTGTTATAAAAATCGGTGATTGAAGACGCTGTTGCCTGTTACAACAGATGCCGTCAAATATCGGTTGAAAATTCGCGCGTAGCAGACCATGGCTGGCCACATGATGAACAAATTTCTGTCCGTTTTCTTCGCTGCGCTTTTACTCCCGCTTCTCGCCGCCTGCAACCCGGCATCTTCCGATCAGGAATCGGGCGATAGCGCACAGGCAGAAGCGCCCCTTGCCGGAGCCAAAATCGGCGGCGGCTTTACCCTCACCAATCAGGATGGCGGAAAAACTTCGGATACCGACTTTGCCGGGCAATATAGGATCATCTATTTCGGTTACAGCTATTGCCCCGATGTCTGCCCGGTTGATCTGCAACGGTTGATGCAGGGTCTGGCACTGGCCGAGAAAAACGATCCATCGCTGGCAAAGAAGATCCAGCCGATATTCATTACCATCGACCCCGAACGCGATCGCCCGGAGCAGTTGAAGCAATATGTGTCCGCCTTTCACCCGCGGCTGATCGGTTTGACCGGCACACCTGACGAAATTGCCGAGGTCGCGAAAAAATATCTCATCATCTATAACAAACGCGAGACCGAGGGCAGCAGCGAATATCTTCTGGATCATAGCCGTCAGGGATATTTCTTTGGGCCGCAGGGCGAGCCGATTGCGCTTCTGCCATTTGACGGCACGCCCCAGGAAATCGCCGACGAAATCAAGCGATGGATGCAGTAAACTCCGAAAAGCCCTTTTGGGAAGCGCCGCTCGACACGCTCGACCGCGGACAGTGGGAGGCACTTTGCGACGGGTGCGGCAAATGTTGCTTGCTGAAAGCGGAAGACGAGGATGATGGCGAGGTCTATATGACCAATATCGCCTGCAAATTGCTCGACACGCACAGCGCACAGTGCAGCGATTACCGGCGGCGGCGCTATTATGTTCCGGATTGCGTTCGCCTGACCCGCACAAAGCTGGAGCAGTTTACATGGCTTCCGGAAAGCTGCGCTTACCGGTTGCGGGCAAATGGTCAGCCCTTGCCGGAATGGCATTATCTGATTTCCGGCGATCGGGAAACAATTCACCAGACCGGAAACTCTATCCGCGGCAAGGTGATAACGGAGGTGGAAGCTGGGCCGCTTGAACAGCATATTCTCGACTACCCGCTCTAAGGCACGGCCTGAACCGGGCGTGCATGAGGAGCTGGAGATCGAGCTGTCCGGTTGCCTCTATCCGCTGCGGGTCCGCAAAGTCGCCCATGCGCGCTCCATCGCCGTTTCAGCGGATACACTGAAGGGAGAAGTGCGGATCACCATGCCGCCTTATGCCAGCATGGCGCAGGCGCTGCGTTTTGCGCAGTCCAAATCCGACTGGCTGGCACAGCATTTTGCCAAGGCATTGCCGCCGCTACCGATCGTCAATGGTGCTGAAATTGCCTTTAAAGGTGAAACGCATCTCATTTGTTGGTCCCCGGATTTTCGGCGAACTCCTGTGAAACAGGATGATGTAATCCGCGTCGGCGGCCCCGAAGAGCGGATTGAAAGCCGTGTCATCGGCTGGATGAAAGAGCAGGCCCGCACCATTTATGAGGACGATCTGGCGGATTATTGCGCGCGTGCGGATGTAGATTTGCCCACATTGTCAATCGGTGATGCCCGCCGCCGCTGGGGAAGCTGTTCGGGTCGCCGGGCCATCCGGTTAAGCTGGCGGCTTGTCATGGCCCCGCCATCCGTGCGGCGTTCGGTGGTAGCACATGAAGTGGCCCATCTGCGGCACATGAATCATGGCCCCGATTTTTACGCACTGCTCGACCGGATATTCGAGGGCAAGCGCACAGAGGCAGACCGCTGGCTGAAACAGCATGGCGCTGCGCTCCACCTGATCGGAGCGCCCGAAAGATAGCGATTACTGCCCGGTGGTGGCAGGTGCTGGCTTGGGTGTTTTCGGCAATATCGAAACCGGTGCCGGGTTGGCATCGGACGGGCGGTTAGGCGGCGGCGCGGCAGGTGCCTTTTCTTCGGGTTCTGCGCGGCCCAGAACGGAATCAATCCATTCCTGATCCAGTGCCGGTGGATCGCCCGGTGCTTGCCCGCCTTCCATATCATATTCCAGACCCTGCCCCGTTTCGATGGGCATGCCGTTTTCATCGACATAGATGCCGTCTTCAGGTGCACCGAACAGATCTTCCTCATCCGGCTCCAGCTGCCATTCGGGCAAGACCAGCTCGGTATCGAATTGTTCGACCTTGCGTTTGGCAACAGCGCTTTTCATGAACGAAGCAAAAGCCGCAGCCGGTGCGCGTCCGCCTTGTAGTCCGCCGACGGCCTTGGCATCATCGCGGCCCATCCAGACGCCGGTTGTAAGACCGCTGGAAAAGCCGAGGAACCAACCGTCCTTGTTGCTGCTGGTTGTGCCGGTCTTGCCAGCAACCGGACGGCCGATCTGTGCCGCTCTGCCGGTTCCGGTATTGACCGCCGTTTGCAACAGGTCGGTAATTCCTGCCGCGACCCAAGGATCAACCAGCACACGGCTGCCGTCAAACTTGCTCTGGTAAAGCAGCCTGCCCTTCATCGTGTTGACCTTGTTAATCGCGAAAGGCGTGATCGCGATGCCCTTTGCATTGATCGACGCAAAGGCGCGCGTCATGTCGAGCAAGTGGACATCCGATGTTCCCAGAACCATGGACGGGTTGGTATCAATTGGCGTGGTAATCCCGAACCGGCGGGCCATGTTGGCAACGGTAGATGTGCCGACATCATTACCTATGGCCGCTGCGACGGTATTTTTGGAATAAGCGAAGGCGGTTCGCAAGGTTATGTCCCCTGCATAACGTCCGCCGCTATTGCGCGGGGACCAGTTGCCGATCGTGATCGGTTGATCGGTCACCATGTCATTGGGCGTGTAACCGGCTTCCAAAGCAGCCATGTAAACAAAGATTTTCCACGCGGATCCCGGTTGACGTACGGCCTGTGTCGCGCGGTTATAATTGGATGTTACATAGTCGGTGCCGCCAACCATCGCGCGGATGGCCCCGTCGCGGTCTATGGCGACTAAAGCACCTTGCGCTCCCGCCGGCACATTGGCCTGAATGGCGCTGGTTGCCGCCCGCTGCATATCGAGGTCGAGCGTGGTCCACACTTCAATCGGCTCAACCGTCTCATCAATCAGCAAGTCAAGCTGCGGCAAGGCCCAATCTGTGAAATAGCGAACACTGTTCTGACGCGGTTCGGGGGCTAGTTCGACCGCTGTAGGCTTGGCCTGTGCGGCTTGCTCTGCGGTAATCGCGCCTGCATCCTGCATCACACTGAGCACAACCGCCGCGCGGTCAATCGCGGCTTCGGCATCGGCGGTGGGGGAATAGCGGGAGGGCGCCTTTACCAGCCCGGCAATAATCGCAGCTTCGGCCAGGTCCAGTTCGGCGGCGCTATGCGCGAAAAAGCGGCGGGAAGCGGCATCAATGCCATAGGCACCGCCGCCATAATAAACCTTGTTGAGATAAAGTTCCAGGATCTGGTCTTTGGAAAACTTGCTCTCCATTGCCAGCGCAATGAGCATTTCACGCCCTTTACGCCCGAAAGTGCGGGTGTTGCTGAGGAAGATGTTACGGGCAAGCTGCTGGGTGATGGTCGATCCGCCCTGCGCCCAGTGACCACGGTCGAGCCGGACTTTCAGCGAGCGCGCAATGCCTATCGGATCAACACCCAGATGGCTTTGAAATCGCCGGTCTTCCACTGCAACCATTGCGTCGATCATGACCTGGGGAATATCTTCATAGTCCAGCCACTGGCCATAGCTTGGCCCCATGGAAATAATTTCGCGCCCGTTGACATCGAGCACGCGGATCATCTGCCCGTTGGGGGAGGATTTCAGGTCTTCATAGCCGGGCAGCGACGAGCGCACGACAAAGACCGCGATGACAAGCGCAAGGAGCCCCAGAAAGCCAACGACCAGCCCGGTTTTGAATATCCGGAAAAACCATTTACGAACCGGTCCGGATTGTGTGCTGCGTTTTTTGCCCCGCGCCATATTGTCCTATTCACTATACGCTTACTTGAGCGTGCTTTTAGCCTGTTAGCGGGTTACTACAGGCTGAACAATGGAGAACAGCGGTTCCGCTCAATCCTGTTTCGGTTCAAAGTCCAGCGCGGCGCTGTTCATACAATAGCGCAGGCCGTTTTCCGCCGGACCATCGGGGAAAACATGCCCCAGATGCCCGTCGCAGGTGGAACAGCGCACTTCGATGCGGCGCATGCCGTGGCTCAGGTCCTCGATCTCGGTCACGGCTTCTTGCTCTGCCGGTTCGGTAAAGCTCGGCCAGCCGCAGCCGCTGTCGAATTTCTTGTCGGCATCGAATAATTTGGTGCCGCATCCGGCGCAGTAAAACTCACCGTCGCGTTTTTCGGCGTTGAGCTTGCCGGTAAAGGCGCGTTCGGTGCCGGCTTCACGCAGCACGTGATATTGTTCGGGGGTCAGTTTGTCGCGCCATTCGGCAGCGCTTAGAGTAATCTTTTCCATGTCTGTAAAGTGGGCGCGGGGAAGGCGCTCGTCAAGCTGTCTCGCTTAAAGTTCACAAAGTTCACACCAAGGAACCGCACTTTTCTGCCAGATCCTTGAATCGGCCTTATCATGCGAACATGGTGATGGAGATAATAAAAAGGGCGACCCGTTGCTGGGCCGCCCTCGGATTCTCAATTTTGAAGAGAGATTAGAAACGGAAAGCAACGCCCGCTTTGATCTGGTTGTTCTTCAAGTAATCGTCATAATCCGCATAGTTATATTCCAGACGGAGAGAGGTGTTGGCGCCTATGCGGGTTTCTATGCCGCCGCCCAGGACGAGCGCATCTTCATCATCCGAGTCTGTAAAGCCATTGAGGTTGGCTTTGAACTTGGTGTTCGCCCAGCCAGCTTTGGCATAAAGTGCCGTGCTGTTGTTCAGCATGGCACCAAGACGGGCGCTGGCACCGAAGGTTTCTTTTGCCTTCAGGGTCAGCGAATCTACTGTATCGTCATAGGCCATCTTTGCGCCGCTCAGCGAAGCGTTGACTTCGACGCCAGCGAACAGAGTGTCTCCAAGGGGGATGTCATAACCGGCATATACACCGCCAACAGCTCCGTTACCGCTGAAACCATCGAACTTGTCACCGGCTACAAAAACGTCTGCATCTTGCAGCTCATAGTTGTCGAGGCCGACTTGCACGCCGACAAACGGACCAGCAAAAGGCTGAGCGAGTGCTGGGGTAGCAGCAGAAAGAGCACCAATAGCGGCGAGGGGGAGAATGAATGAACGCATTATACTATATCCTTATAAAATTGCCCCCGTCTGATGCGGGGGTGAACTGCATCTAGGTATCCGAAGATGAACGAACAATGGTTCTACATGAAAAGCACATAATAGATAAAATATGTGTCATTTGTGCAACATGGAGGCTATCGGCCAAACGCGGGCTGATGTCGTTTAAGGAGTATTCATGCGTAAATCTGAAAGCGGCGGTGGGTTAACGCATCCCTGCACTTTGTCTTGTCCGCGCCGCTTTTCGGGCGATAGTGAGCAATTCCTGCTCGACCAATACCCGTTCCGGCTGGCCGCTGCTCTTCAATGCGACTTCCAGCATTAATATCCGCTCGATCAGCCGCGCTATGTGTTCTGAAGGCCACAGTTTCAACTGCTGGGAAAAATATTTGCGGCTGGACCAGAATATCGCGGGGTGGTTGACGACCTTGTCAATGCTTGCTCCCTGATCGACCTTGGCGCGCAGATCAGCGAGCTTGACCAGATGGCTGAGCATCAGCCGGACCAGCCCTACTTCGCTAAAGCCCATGGTGCTAACCGCCGCCAGTTCATTGGCCAGTGCCTTGGTATCTCCGCCAATAGCTGCATGGATCAGCAGGCCGAGATCTTCCTCGTCATTTTCCGCGCCCAGCCGGGTGAGAAGCTCGGCCTCCACTTCCTGCGGATTATCTGGCGTAGCATCGAGATAAAGCGCGATTTTCTCAACCTCCAGCCGGGCCAGCACCATGTCGTTGCTGGTCAGCGCGGCGATGGCAACGGCAATGTCGCGCGACATTTTCAGGCCTTCGTCACGGGCCATGCCGGATATTGCAGCGGCTGCATTTTCCGGCGTGGTTTCATAGCATGGCGCGATCAAGGCATCGGGCGCTGCGGCAATTTTCTTGGCGAGCGCGGTCTTGTCGGCCATTCCCGCCGCGACAATGAAAACCGGATCGCCCTTGGTGTCGCTATCGAGCAGATTTTCGATCGCCGCCGCCGCCCGGACCGCTTCGCCGCTGTTCAGGCGCACCATGATATATCGCTTGTCCCCGAACAGGGATGCCGATGTCGCCTCGTCATGCAGCCGCGCCGTGCTTTCGGTGAGATCAGCTATGGTGAGGTCAACCCGCTCCGCAGAAGCGGCAAAAGGCGCGGCCAGTTCATTAGCCAAAGCCTGGCAGCGGGTTACATTGGGGCCGCATAAAACAGCCAGCCTGAAATTGTCAGGCTCTGAATGAAAGCGGCGCACGATGGCATCTTCTTTGACCTTCATGGCTGCACTTTCGAGAGCTTGCGCTTCATGCCGCAGCTAGTTTCCGCTGTCAGCAGTCTGTTCGCGGGCAAACAGGGATAGCCGTTTGACAATCTGGTCAGCGACACGGACGGACAGGTTTTCCAGCGCGGTTTCCTCTGCCACGACGGTCGCATATTCCGATGACACCACGTCAATACCGGCATCGGAACCGGCGGTCGCGTCCAGCACCACGGCATCATCGGACAAGCGCACCAGTTGATAACGGGCGCGCAGGGTCCGGCGTTCGCGGGTTATGCGGTCATTGCTGCGCACACCAAAGCCGGCAATCTTGTCATCCAGTTCGACCACCAGACGGTATTTGACTTCGCTGCCTTCTATCGTGGAAAGCTGGTCGTTGAGCGCATTACGCATCAGCCAGCCCGCCTTGCCCGCAATCGGCTCCACTTCTACATGGCCAAGCGATGATGCCACTACGCCGTTGGTGCCGCCCGAATAAAGCGGCTGCAAACCGCAGGACGCCAGCAAGAAACAAGCCGCGAGCAAGACAATATTACCCTTTATTGCGGGCAATTTGCTCATATCACGATATTGACCAGCCGGTCGGGCACAACGATCACTTTCTTTATATCCGCTCCATCAATGCTACGCTGCACTTTCTGGGAAGCAAGTGCAAGTTCCTCCAGCACCGATTTGTCGCAGCCACGGGCCACAGTGATCGTATCACGCAATTTGCCGCGAACCTGCACCGCAACTGTCACTTCATCCTCGACCAGCAAGCTGTCATCCACTTTCGGCCACGGAGCATTGGCGATCAGGTCATCATGGCCCAGAAGCGCCCAGGCTTCCTCGGCAATATGGGGCACCATGGGGGACGCGATAATGGCGAGCGAGCGCACGGCTTCATCCCGGTCCGCCGATGGCGCAGCTTTCTCGATCATGTTGACCAGTTCGAATATCTTTGCGACCGCCTTGTTAAAGGAGAGGTCTTCGATATCGCTTGCGACACCGGCGATGGTCTGGTGCAGCTTGCGTTTAAGCGGCTTGTCTTCACCTGTATTGGCTTCCTGACCCGCGATAGAGGCAAACAGGCGCCACAGCCGCTGGACAAAGCGCCAGCTTCCCTCGATGCCTGATTCCGACCATGGCAGGTCGCGTTCCGGCGGGCTGTCAGACAGCATGAAGAAACGCACCGCATCCGCGCCATATTGTTCGATAATCGGATCGGGATCGACGACGTTTTTCTTCGACTTCGACATTTTCTCGACGCGGCCTGTGACCACGGGAGAATTATCGGCAATCACTTCCCAGTCGGTACCGTTCTTGCGGACTTCTTCGGGGGAAAGCCAGCTACCGTCACCATGCTTATAAGTCTCGTGCGTCACCATGCCCTGCGTGAACAGGCTTTCAAATGGCTCGTTAAAATCAAGCTTGCCAATCGACGCCAGCGCGCGAGTCCAGAAGCGGGCATATAGCAGGTGCAGGATCGCATGTTCGATGCCGCCAATATATTGCGACACCGGCATCCATTTTTTCACGATTTCGGGATCAAACGGCTTGTCATCCGGCTGGCTGGCAAAGCGCAGGAAATACCAGCTACTGTCCACAAACGTGTCCAGCGTATCGGTTTCGCGCCGCGCCGCCTTGCCGCATTTCGGGCAATCGGCATGGCTCCAGGTCGGGTGACGTTCCAGCGGGTTGCCGGGAATATCAAAGCTGACATCTTCGGGCAGGACGACGGGAAGCTGGTCCTTGGGAACAGGAACCGCGCCGCAAGTCTCGCAGTGGATGATCGGGATTGGCGTGCCCCAGTAACGCTGGCGCGATACGCCCCAGTCGCGCAGCCGCCATGTGGTCTGTGCCTTGCCCCAGCCTTCGGCCTCTGCGCGGTCGATCACGGTTTTCTGGGCAGTTTCAATGTCCATGCCGTCAAGCGTGCGGCTGTTCACCAGCTTGCCGGGGCCAGTATAGGCTTCGTCATGGATCGGCGCGTCTTCTTCACCTGTGGCTGCGACAACGCGGGTGACGGGCAGTTCATATTTGCGCGCGAAATCAAGGTCGCGCTGGTCATGGGCCGGAACGCCAAACACTGCGCCGGTGCCATAATCCATCAGCACGAAATTGGCGACATAGACCGGCAATTCCCATGACGGATCAAAAGGATGGACGGCTTTCAGGCCGGTATCAAAGCCCTTCTTCTCCATCGTTTCAAGCTCTGCCGCTGTCGTGCCGGTTTTCTTGCACTCTTCGCAGAAGTCCGCGAGCTTCTGGTTGTTTTCTGCCAGTTGCCGGGCCAGCGGATGATCGGCGGACAAAGCGATAAAGCTCGCCCCGAAAATCGTGTCCGGGCGCGTGGAGAATACCTCGACCGTTTCAATATCCTGCTGTTTTTCGGCCAGCGCGAAATGGAATTGCAGGCCCTGCGACTTGCCGATCCAGTTTTCCTGCATCGTGCGGACCTTTTCCGGCCAGCCTTTCAGGTCTTTCAGGCCGTCGAGCAATTCTTCGGCGAAATCGGTGATTTTCAAGAACCACTGGCTCAGCTTGCGCTTTTCCACCTGCGCGCCGGAGCGCCAGCCCTTGCCGTCAATCACCTGCTCGTTGGCAAGCACGGTCATGTCTACCGGGTCCCAGTTGACCGCCGATTCCTTGCGATAGACCAGGCCGCCCTCGAACAGATCGATGAACAGCGCCTGTTCCTGACCATAATAATCCGGCTCGCACGTCGCGAGTTCGCGGCTCCAGTCAAAGGCAAAGCCAAGCGTTTTCAGCTGGCTGCGCATGGATGCGATATTGGCGCGGGTCCACTCGCCGGGATGGACTTTCTTTTCCATCGCTGCGTTTTCCGCCGGCATCCCAAAAGCGTCCCAGCCCATCGGGTGCAGCACCTCAAAGCCCTGCATCCGCCGGAAACGGGCCAGCACATCGCCCATCGTATAGTTGCGGACATGGCCCATGTGGATGCGGCCAGAGGGGTAGGGAAACATTTCCAGCACATAGCTGCGCGGTTTTGGTGACAAGTCGTCGGTTTCAAAGGTGCCGCTTTCGGCCCAACGAGCTTGCCAGCGTTTGTCCGCCGATAAAGGGTTGAAACGCTGATCGGTCATGTCTGTCCTATAAGAGATTTGGCCTGCGCGGGCAGGCGAGTCATTACATTAGTTGGAAGTGATTGCTCCGCGGCGAAGGTCGCGGGCCTTGGTAAGAATGATCTGTTCCAGTTTCTGCGTGGTTGCCGCTTTTACAGGGGCCGCGACCCATGTGCCGCCCTGCTGCACTTGGCGCGATGCTGCAACCCGCAAGGCATCGGCGCGCAAATCGCGGTCGAGGATGGAAACATTTAGCTTCATGCGCTCCGAAGGGTTTTCCGGATTCACATACCAGTCGGTCAGGATCACACCGCCATTGCTGTCGGTTTGCGTGAGCGGCATGAACGACAGGCTGTCGAGCGCGGCGCGCCACAAATAGCTGTTCACGCCAATGGTGGTGACCTGCGACGCGGCGAGGTCGGCTTTCGGCCTTTCCTTGCCACCGCAAGCGGAGAGAACCGATACCATCGCCAAAGCGGAAATACCCAGAACCAAAGGACGCATTTTCGAGGCGGATTCAGCAAGTCGGGACATCAATAAACTCCTCATGGGCGGTCCGGCGCGCATCATTTGCAAAGGGGCGCCTTCAGCCGATAAATCTGATTTCAACGCTCTCTATAATTGCTTTGCCGCGAGGGGCAAGCCAAAGCGCAATTTTTCACCTCTGCGAAGTTTCGCGTGAATGGCAGTTGAATAAGGCAAAGGGCTTTATTTCACGTTCCGTATCAGTTCCGGGATCATATGCATTTTGTCAGGTTATTCTGTCGTTCAGCTTCACTATGTTACAAGAAACCGTTACGGAAATCGGAAACCGTAACCAAAGTGCAACACAAATTGGCCAGAGGGAAAAAATTAGAGCGATTCAACAAGTTGACTCGTGCCTTGTCTGAAAATTTGATATAAGTTTTTCGTAATAGGGGAAATTACCGTTACAATGGAAAAAAATGGCAATATTTTAGGTTGGTTAGCGGCGGGACTCGCTGCGTCCGGTCTTGCCATAACTCCGGCTGTGGCGCGTGTTTTGTCGGAACAAACCGCTGCGGTATCGACTCCCTCTTCCAATATGTTCAGTTCTTTCACGACGGCTGGCGGCGATCCAAAGCTGTCGGCCAGTTTCGAGCGCAATGTCCTGAACGACAATGAAAAGTTCAAATTCACGCCTGCAGGCGGCTCCACCAGCGGCGAACGCGCGGTGACGGTTGTTGTGCGCCAGAATATTTCCAGCAAGGCCATTTCCATTCGTGAAAATGTCCTGTCTGCGGCTCCCGGTTCGGGCAAGATGCTCGCGGCCAAGCTGACCCCGACTTCCTTCAGCCTCGGCGCTGCCAAAGGGCTGAAGAGCTTTGCGATTCCGGTCAAGAAGCTGGGCGACAACCTGCCTGACCTGTCCCAGATGGGTGCAGGCATTGCCCAGGATGACAAGCGTTCCGACGACAATAACCGGTTCAATACGCGCCTTTCGCTTGATGCCAAAACGCCTCTGGGTTCGATCCCCGGTGCTTTGAGCGCGAGCGAGAAAGACTATTCGCTTGATGTGGGCGGAAGCTATTCGCTGACCCGCAATCTGGATGTTACCGCCGGTGTCCGCTATAAAAACGAGCGCGACCGGATGGCCCCCCTGACCGACTCGCGTCAGGATAGCCAGGCGGTTTATGTAGGAACCCAGTTCCGCTTCTAGGCTTTTTTATTCCCTATCAACTGT
>JADMKQ010000179.1 GCA_015478735.1 Sphingorhabdus sp.
CGTTACAGCGCCTCCTGTTACAGCGCCTCCTGCGCCTGAACCGGAAGCCGCGCCTGCGCCTGCGCCAGCGCCAACGCCGACGCCAGAACCTGCACCCGAACCCGCCGCTCCGGCACCGGTTGTTACCGAGCAGCCGAAACCGGCCGTCACTCCTGCTCCGGCCCTTCGTCCACGCACGCGTCCTGTGGCTGCCGATACAGCGCCGCCCCCGCCGCCCGGAAAACCGAATATCCCGCCCGCAGTCGGCGAGCCTGACAACCTGCGCCTCATCAAAGGCGTCGGACCAAAGCTCAACAGCTTGCTCAACAACCTCGGCATTACGCGCTTTGACCAGATCGCGGAATGGAAAGAGGCGGAGATCGAGGAAGTCGACAAATATCTGGAAAGCTTTAGCGGCCGGATTACGCGCGATTCATGGATTGGTCAGGCCAAGTTCCTCGCCAAGGACGATATTGCCGGTTTTGAACAGAAATACGGCAAACTCTGACCTTTAGAGTTTGAACTGCGATCCAGCGGCCGTGCAGATCATGGCCGCTGCTATTAGTGCCAGTATGGCTGGCCTAAGTCGCCGCTATTCTCCGCCCCTCTAAATATAGAAGGGCGGACAGTGATTTCAGCAGGCAAATTTGATTATATCATCGTCGGCGCAGGCTCCGCTGGCTGCGTGCTTGCCAACCGGCTCTCCCAAAATCCGGAAAATGAAGTGCTGTTGCTCGAAGCGGGCGGCGAGGATGATTACTGGTCCATCGGTATTCCGGGGGCCTATGCTTTCACGCTGGAGAACAGCAGCTTGCTTTGGCCCTACCAGACACTGCCAATCGAGAATAGCGGCGGGCGCAGCTTCGCCTATCCGCGCGGCAAGGTTATCGGCGGCAGCGGCGCGCTGAACGGTATGCTCTATGTTCGCGGGCAAGCGCGTGATTATGATGATTGGGAAGCCGCGGGCAACAAGGGGTGGAGCTGGCAGGAAGTGCTGCCCTATTTCATGCGCTCCGAAAATAACGCGCGCGGCCCTGACCAGTGGCACGGCACGACCGGGCCGATGCGGGTCGAACATCTGGCCGATATGGAGGAGAAAAACACGCTCAGCGAGGCTTTTCTGAAAGCGGGGCAACAGGCTGGCATGCCGCTGGCCGAGGATATAAACCGAGGCGTGCAGGACGGCATTTCCTATTTCCAGATCAACACGGACCGTGGCCGGCGTCACAATACAGCGCGGTCATTCCTGAGGGCCGCACGGAAACGGCCCAATTTGACGATTATTACCGATGCCCTGGCCGAGAAAATCATTCTGGAAAACAAGCGCGCACGCGGGGTTCGCTATAAGCAGCACGGGCAGCAGAAAGAGATATTTGCCCGCCGCGCCGTCATCCTGTCCGCCGGAGCCATTGCCAGCCCGCAATTGCTGGAGCTTTCCGGCATCGGCAATCCGCAGATTTTGCAGGAAAACGGAATAGAGCCTTTGCACGAACTGCCCGGCGTTGGCGAAAATTTGCAGGAACATTACATGGTTCCCTTCCTCTGCCGCGTCAGTGAGCCGGTATCCATGAACGAGCAGGGGCGCGGATTTCCGCTGATAAGGCAGCTTTTCAAATATGCTCTGGGCCGCAAAGGTATGCTGTCCAATAGCGGGTTCCACCTACAGGCCTATTTCAAATCCCGCGAAGAACTGGATCGCAGCGATATGCAAATCCACTTCTTCCCTTTCTCGGCGGAAAGAGATCCCGAAAAGGCCAAAAAGAACAAAATGGAGGGCGAGCCGGGCCTGACCTTCATACTAACCCAGATGCGCCCCGAAAGCCGTGGCAGCACCCATATCCAAAGCAATGATGCCACTGCGACCCCGGCGATCGACCCCGCCTTCCTGAGCCACGAGGAAGACCGCCGCGTCTATGTCGATGCAGTCAAATTTGCGCGCAAGATTTTGGCGCAACCCGCCATCGCTCCTTTGGTGGCGGCAGAACTGGCCCCCGGCCCCGATGTGAAAAACGATGAGGAAATATCGGCTTTTGTCACCCATGCGGGCAACAGCATGTATCATGGCAGCGGAACCTGTAAAATGGGGATGGATGATTTGGCCGTGGTGGACAATGAACTGCGCGTCCACGGCCTGGACGGCCTGTATGTCGTCGATGCCTCTGTCATGCCGCGAATGCCGTCCGGCAATACCAACGCACCAACGATCATGATCGCGGAAAAAGCATCTGAAATGATATTGAGCCACCAGCTCAAATAATAAACAAGGGAACAGAATATGGACAGAATATGGGACGCGTAGAAGGTAAAATCATCCTGCTAACCGGCGGCGCAATGGGCCTTGGCGAAGCGGCAGCGAAACGGTTGATTGCAGAAGGCGCGCGGGTGATTATCACCGACCATAATGTCGAGGCCGGTCAGAAAACCGCTTTGGCGCTGGGCGAAAATGCCGAATTTCTGGAACAGGATGTGACCGCCCCCGGCCGCTGGACAGAAATTATCGCAGAGGTCGAGCAACGACATGGCCGCCTCGATGTGCTCGTCAACAACGCCGCTGTGACCGTATATGGATCAATAGCCGATGTGAGTTACGAGGATTTCAAACGCTGTTTCACCGTCGATGTTGATTCCATCTTTCTGGGCTGCAAATCCGCTTTGCCGCTGATGAGCAAAACCGGCGGGTCGATTATCAACTTCTCGTCAGCCGCCGCGATTAGTGCGACCGCCGATCTGGTCGCCTATAATGCAGCGAAAGCCGCTATTCCCATGATGACAAAATCCATCGCGCTCCACTGTGCGAGAGAGAAAAACGGCGTGCGCGTCAATGCCGTACTGCCCGGAGCAATCCTGACGCCCAATGTGCAATCTGTTGCCGATGCCTCCTCCGATCCTGATGCCTTGCTGCAACAATTCGCACTGGCACAGCCGGTGGGACATATGGGCGAACCGGACGATATTGCCCATCTGGTCGTCTATCTGGCGTCCGATGAAAGCAAGTTCGCGACCGGCGCCAGCTTTGCCGTTGATGGCGGTTTGAGTATCTAGAGTGATTTCGAGTGAAATGGAACATTTCACGGCTCGGAAATCACGGTAAAACAATAAACTAGGCCCTAATTTTTGATTCAATCAAAATTGAACAGGGTCTAGTCGACTTCCGGATTGGCGCCGCGGACGATCAGCTTGTCGATTTTGCGCCCATCCATATCGACAATTTCAAACACCCAGTCCTGATCTTCAAAGCTCTCCCCTTCTTGCGGAAGGTGGCGAAGGCGGTCGAGCGCATGGCCCGCAACGGTGGCATAATCCCGGTCATCAGGCAGCTTGATCCCCAGCCGGTCGGCCAGAGCATCAATCGACATGGCACCGGACACCAGAAAGCTGCCATCCGCCCGCTCGATCAGGCTGCGCTGTGCTTTTTCGTCCTGATCGGACACAAACTCACCGGCAATCGAGCTTAAAAGATCGTTGGGCGTCACAATGCCTTCAAAATGGCCATATTCATCATGGACAAGCACCATGGGAACGTCGGCTTCCCGCAAAATATCGAGCGCGTCGAGCGCATCAAGCTGGTCCG
Source organism: Sphingorhabdus sp. (assembly GCA_015478735.1). Lineage (GTDB taxonomy): Bacteria > Pseudomonadota > Alphaproteobacteria > Sphingomonadales > Sphingomonadaceae > Parasphingorhabdus. The sequence continues at coordinate 3,551 of JADMKQ010000179.1, forward strand.
GCACTTTTTCAAGCGGCCGCATCAGCTTGTGCAGGTCCAGCACCTGTCCGCTAAATTGCGCGGCGACAATATCGCGCGCCTGAACCGCGCCTCTGATCTCGTCAACCGATCCTTCGGCAACCGGAAAGCGGCTATGCGGCGATTCGATCAGCATCGTGTGAATCTCTTCGGTGGTTGCGTTTATGTCGAGCCAGTCCACTTCTGTGCGGGGGGTCATCACTTCACGGATCGGCCTGTCAGCCATACGCACGACACCGGAAATAACCGCCCGCTCATGCTCCTCGATCACACCGGAACGCATGGCTTCGGCAAAGATCATCTGTAATTCGTCGGCGGTCACATGGTTGGTCTGATCCCGTTTCAGGCCGAGAATGCGAAAAATTATCGCGCTGCTACCATCCAGCACCCAGACAAGCGGCGCGGCAACTCTGGCCAGCAAATCCATTGGCGGGGCCATGATAACCGCAACCTTTTCCGCCGCACGCAGCGCAAATTGCTTGGGCACAAGCTCACCGATCACCAGTGACGCATAGGTTGTGAGGCCAATGACCAGCGCGAAACCCACGCTGACTGCAGCATCCTCACCCAAGCCCAGCAACTGGAGCCGCTCCGCAACCGGACCGCCCAGGCTGGCACCGGAATAGGCACCGGCGATGATACCGATCAGCGTGATACCGATTTGCACGGTCGAGAGGAACTTTCCGGGATCACTGGCCAGCCGCAACGCAATTCGCGCACCCCGGCTGCCCTGCTCCGCCGAAGACTGGAGATTCGCCGTGCGCGCAGAAACTATCGCCAGCTCCGACATGGCAAATACGCCATTTATCAAAATCAATACGGCGATAATCGCAACATCAAACCAAGGAAAAGCTGTCATATTATCCACTAAAAAGGGAAAAAACCCTATAGCCACAAGTTTTACAAAATATCAAACTTACTGTCAGGCGTTATTCATCATTCGGGGTTCATCACGTTTCTGCTTAATGGGAACTATCATGCTGGAAAAGAGTAAGTTTATCATCACAGCGCAATACAAGGAAATCAACATGCTTACGAAACAGATTTTGATTGCTACATTGTCAATCAGCAGCCTTGCACTGGTTAGCGGGTGCGTCACCAATCCTGAAACCGGAAACCGGACGATCTCGAAAGCGGCCATAGGCGGCGTAGGCGGGGTCGTAGGCGGTTATTTGCTCGGTGATCTTATCGGCGGCAAGCGCGACCGTACGGAGAAAATTATCGGTGCAGGTCTTGGCGGTCTCGCTGGCGCAGGGATCGGCTATTACATGGATGAGCAGGAGAAAAAACTGCGTGAGCAAACGGCCGGAACCGGCATTGATGTAACGCGCGATGGTGACAACCTGATTCTCAACATGCCGGCCAATGTCACTTTTCCGTTCGATAGCGCAGCGATTCAGCCACAATTTCAACAAACATTGAGCGAAGTGGCCAATACCCTGTCGCAATATGAAAAAAGCTATATAGACATTTATGGTCATACCGATAGCACCGGCACGGACAGCTATAACCAGTCATTGTCTGAGCGACGCGCTGATTCTGTGGCCAACTTCCTTGTCAATAGCGGGGTTCAGCGGGCACGTCTCGAAACCCGCGGTTTTGGTGAAAGTCAGCCTATCGCAAGCAACAGCACCGAAGAAGGGCGCTCTGCAAATCGCCGGGTCGAACTGAAAATCGTACCCATCAACGAACAAGACCTTTAAGTCCGGTCAAGCCGCTGATCTTGAGGTAAATATATTATTTCAAAGAGTAAGCCCATAAGAGGCTTGCTATAATGACAAACATTGGGGCATCCTTATTTCATAACAGAATGAGGATGCCCCAATATGATTACACCCAATTTTTCTATCGACCTGACTGGCCGCACAGCCATTGTAACCGGGGCATCATCGGGTTTCGGCCATCGCTTTGCCACGGTTCTGGCTGCCTGCGGAGCGAAAGTGGCCTGCACGGCGCGGCGGCGCGACAAGCTCGATAGGCTGGTTGAGGAAATCACGGCCAATGGCGGCACGGCGCAGGCGTTCGACCTTGACGTGCGGGAAGCCGACCAGTTGCAAGCGATTGTCCCAGCCGTAGCAGAAGCGCTCGGCCAGCCGGATATATTGGTCAACAATGCGGGTATCCCCGATGCACAGCGCGCGATTAACATGTCACCCGACTTTATCGACAATATGATCGATACCAATTTACGCAGCGCCTATATCCTCTCGACCGAGGTCGCACGCCCGCTTATCGAAATGAAAAAGCCGGGCCGGATTGTCAACATCGCGTCCACGCTCGCTTTCCATTATGACGGCAATGGAGCGGCGCTCTATTCGACCACCAAAGCGGCGCTGGCCCGCATGACAGAGGCTTTGGCGGTGGAATGGTCACGCTATTTCATCAACGTCAATGCAATTGCCCCCGGTGCTTTCTCGACCGAGATGATGGACGGGATGGTTGAGCGCATGGGCGACATTTCGCAGCGCTTCCCCCGCAAACGCATGTGCACTACGGACCAGATGGACAGCACCTTGCTCTACCTGGTATCACCGGCTTCCGAAGCGGTTACGGGAACGATCATCAAGGTCGATGACGGTCAGGGGCCGCGGTAAGCTTCGCGGTTTAGCGCTCCCCTAAACCAGATCGCCCATCAGCATTTTCGGCAGATCACCGCTTTCACCCCGTGCCTCGGCCATGAAGCGGTCTTTCAGCGGTCCGGTTCGCTGCACGATATCCATGCCAAAGCGGCGGATGGCGGATGGCGCATCGCCGGGCATTCCGAAAAGCCGGGTCAATATATCGGTGGCCGCCGACATCATCAGGTTATCAAGCCCGCGCCAGCGGTCATATCGCGCCAATATCTGTGCATCGCCCAGATCAAGGCCGGTGCGGGCACCATCAACGACACATTCGGTGAGCGCCGCCACATCACGAAGCCCCAGATTCAGGCCCTGCCCTGCGATCGGATGGATACCATGGCCTGCATCCCCCACCAGAGCGAGCCGCTGAGAAACAAGGCCGTCGCTATGATGGAAGCCAAGCGGATAGGTCGCGCGGTCCGAATGTAATTTCATTTGCCCCAGAAAACCGCCGGATTTCTTCATCAATTCCGCTTCAAAAGCGCGGGCATTGATTTTTGCCAAGGCTGGCCCGTCCTTACGCGGCACGCTCCAGACTATCGCCGACCGGTGCTGGCCCGATCCGTCATCGCGCATCGGCAGTATCGCAAACGGGCCGGAGGGATAGAAAATCTCGTAAGCCGTATTTCCGTGCGGCTGTTCATGGGTCACGGTGCAGATCACCGCGCTATGGTCATATTGCCATGTCGCCATGATGATGCCCGCTTCATCGCGCATCCGGCTTCCCCGACCGTCAGCTGCAATCAATAAGGGCGCGGCAAGCTGCGCGCCGATTTCCATCGTCCCGTCCAGACATACCGTCACCTGATACTCGCCGCGCTCCGCCTCGGTCACCTGGGCAGGCATATAAAGGTCGATCATGCCATTACCCGCCGCCGCTTCAAACAATATCCGCTGCAATATATTATTCTGTATCATCACGCCCAGCGGGCCGTCATCTTCGTCGGGGATGAAGTCAACCTTTCCGGGTTTCAGGCTGTCATTGATGAGGATCTTGTCAATATTGCAGCCATGCGGCTCCAGCTTTTCGGCCAGTCCGATCGCCTCGAATATGTTCCAGCTTGCGCTGTTGATAGACGAAACGCGCCCGTCATGCTTTGCATCTTTCAAAACTTCCGGATCAGCGCGATCAATGACCGCAACCCGCAGTCCGTGGGCAGCAAGGGCCAGTGCCTGAGTCAGGCCGATCAGCCCTGCACCCAATATAATCACATCCGATCTGATCGGGTCCGTCCTGTTCGCGGCGCTGTCTTTCCCGATATTGGCTGTTCCGGTGCTTGTCATTTGGGGCCTTATATCTTGCTGTCTGATAGGGGCAGGATAGGCTTCACCGGCCCGAAAAGAAAGTATGTTCCGGCAAAGAGTAGCCATGAAAACTTGACGGGGAGTCGCCGATCCGCGCAAAGGAAGTTATAGGTGGAAATTATTCGGGCTTTGGTTCCGAAAATAATGCACGAAACCGACCGATACCGGGAGTGAAATATGGCCGGAAAAGCGAATGAAGCCAGTTGGCGGGACGTAATGCGCCTCAGCCTGCTGCGTAGTGGTGCGTTGATCAGTGCGATCGTGCTTGGCCTGTTGGCGCTTTTCCTGTTGCTCGCTCTCGCCACCTATTCGCCCAGTGACCCGTCATTCAATACCGCCGCTGGCAGCGTTGAGGATAACTGGATGGGGATTGTCGGCTCTTACAGCGCGGATCTTTTGCTATCCCTGTTCGGCGTCCCGGTCATTTTGTTCATCCCGCTCATTTTGGTTTTCGCGCATCGCCTGTGGAATAATATCCCGCAGGCTGAGTGGAGAAAACAGCTTGTCTGGTGTCTGGTCGCCGTGTTGCTGATCGGCATCGGCCTGTCCTTGTGGCTATCCGATAGTCAGGCCAATTTGCCATCCGGCTGGGGCGGGTTGACGGGAATGGCAGTTGCAAAAGGCATCAATGCAGGCCTGAATGCCATCTCATCAAACTGGAGCGGTATGGCTTCGGGCATATTGACGGCGATGTTGGTGACTGGCGGCATTGTCATCGGCTATTTCAGCCTCCGTCTCGACAAATCCGTTTTCGCCGGACTTGGCAAACAGATCAAATTGCCGTGGCCCAAGGCGAAAGAAGAAGATAGCGGGCTGGTCATCGAGCCGCAAAGTGCAGCGACCCAAAAGCCCAAAAAAGCCCCTGCCCCGCGCAAGGAAGTCAAACCGGACAACCGCCCGCCACCGGAAATCAGCGACCGTGCCTTGCCTCCCAGAAAGGCCAGCCTTTCCAGCGGCAAGCAGGGCGACTTTTTCGGTCCCTATTCCCTGCCCTCCATTGACCTGCTCACCCCCCGGCCGGAAGAAGCGAATAATGTCGTCGACAAGGCGGGGCTGGAGCGTAATGCCCGCCTGCTGGAATCCGTGCTCGATGATTTCCATGTCAAAGGCACAATCAACGCGGTTCGCCCCGGTCCGGTTGTGACCATGTATGAACTGGAACCAGCGCCGGGTATCAAGGCCAGCCGCGTGATCCAGCTTGCCGAGGATATTGCCCGCAACATGTCTGCGCTTTCCGCGCGTGTCGCCGCAATTCCGGGCCGCACCGTGATGGGGATCGAATTGCCCAATGCCAAGCGCGAGTCGGTTGTGCTGCACGAAATGATTGCCAGTGACAGTTTCCAGGAACAGACCGGTCAGCTTCCGATCATATTGGGCAAGAATATTTCCGGTGATCCTGTGATTGCCGATCTCGCCCCGATGCCGCACCTCTTGATCGCGGGCACTACCGGCTCCGGTAAATCGGTTGGCCTGAACTGCATGATCGTGTCCTTGCTTTACCGGCTGACCCCCGACCAGTGCAAAATGATCATGATTGATCCCAAGATGCTGGAACTCAGCACCTATGACGATATTCCGCACCTGTTATCGCCTGTTGTTACAGAACCAGCCAAAGCTGTCCGCGCGCTGAAATGGGCGGTCGAGCAGATGGAGGAACGCTACCGGATGATGTCATCCATATCGGTGCGTAACCTCGCCAATTATAACGAGAAGGTCAAAGCCGCCAAGGCCAAGGGCGAACCGCTGGGCCGCAAGGTGCAGACCGGTTACGACCCCGAAACATCGCGGCCGATATACGAGGAGGAGCAACTCGATTTCGAGGTTCTGCCGCAAATCGTCATTATCGTGGACGAGCTTGCCGATTTGATGATGACCGCCGGTAAAGAGGTCGAGTTTCTTATCCAGCGTCTTGCCCAGAAAGCGCGGGCAGCGGGCATCCACCTTATCATGGCAACGCAGCGGCCATCGGTTGACGTTATCACCGGCGTTATCAAGGCCAACCTGCCGACGCGGATCAGTTTCCACGTTACGTCGAAAATTGACTCGCGCACCATCCTTGGTGAGCAGGGCGCGGAACAACTGCTGGGCAAGGGCGACATGCTCTACATGCCCGGCGGCAAGCAACTGACCCGCGTTCACGGTCCCTTTGTGTCGGATGACGAGGTCCGTATGATCGCCGACCACTGGCGGGCACAGGGAACGCCGGAATATATCCAGGCCGTGACCGAGGAGCCGGAGGACGGCAGCTATGCTCTGGACGGTGCGGACCTTTCGGACAGCAAGGAAGACCGCCAATATGCCCAGGCTTGCCAGATCGTGTTTGAAAGCCAGAAAGTCTCGACCAGCTGGCTGCAAAGGCAGCTACGGATCGGATATAACACAGCCGCGCGGATTATCGAGCGGATGGAAGATGACCAGTTTATCAGCCCGCCCAACCATATCGGACGCCGCGAAGTTCTGCGCGACCAGAATGGCGAAATGCTGTAGCTGAACCCTGACGTTCGTCGCAATTCAGCTATTGTTCAATCGCCTTTTGCTAAACGTGCGTAAGTTTTTTCAGGAGTTTTCAGTATGTTGAAATATGCCTTTGCCCTTGTCGCAGCGCCTTTGGCACTAACGGGTGCCTTTGTCGCAGCCACGCCGGCAACCGCGCAGAGCCCTTCGGATAGCCTGAAGGCTATTTCCGCCCATTTGCGCGCCATGAGCACCATGACGGCCAATTTCGCGCAGACGGACCGCAGCGGACAGCTATTGGCGGGGAAACTGACGCTGAAGCAGCCCGGCCGGATACGGTTTCAATATGGCAAGGATGTCAATTTGCTGATCGTGGCCGATGGCAAGGCGCTGACGATGATCGACTATGATGTGAACCAGGTGCAGCGCTGGCCGATTAACAACAGCCCGCTTGGTGCTTTGCTCAACCCCGATCAGGACTTGTCGAAATACGGAAAACTGATTCCGACTCGCAACCCCGATGTGCTGAGCGTCGAGGTGCGCGATCCCAAGCGGCCCGAATATGGTGTGATCACGATGATTTTCACCAAAGTAGCCAGCGCGCCCGGTGGTTTGCGGCTTGATGGCTGGGTTTCGCTCGATTCGAAAAATAACCGGACATCTATCCGGCTTTCGGATCAGAAATATGGCGTTCCGGTCGCCAACAGCACCTTCAACTGGACCGATCCGCGTCCAAATCGGCGTGGCAGACGATGAACGGTTGCCCCGCTTCGGCCAACGGAATTTACATTACACTTCGTTCATCTAAGGGACAGAATCGCAGTTCTATAAGGGTTACAGGATGAGATGAAACGATCAGGTTTTCCCCCTGTTACCTGATCAACAAATTTTCACTTCATTCTATGCGTGACGAACGCGAGTTAGCCCTCACCTCCTAAATGCCCCCGGAGGTGAGGGTTTTTCGTCTTTAAACCATCGGAAAATATGAAAAACTGCGCCACCCATGCTCCGGTTTAAGCTTGGGTTTTGCGGCTATTATGGCTAGTAGTCTGGCGATGAATAATAGCCTGAAAATAGTAAGCTGGAACATTAACAGTATTCGCGCCCGACTCGACATCGTGGAACGCTTCCTGAGAGAAGAATCACCCGACATTCTCTGTCTTCAGGAAACCAAGGTGCGCAATGACCAATTCCCCGAGGGGATATTCCGTCAACTCGGTTACAATCACCTCGTCCTCAACGGACAGCCCATGCACCACGGCGTTGCCATGATCAGCCGCGTGCCGCTTCACAAGGATGAACGGTTCGACTGGCAGGACAATGGCGAGGCGCGTCACGTTGGTGCGCGGCTGGAAAACGGTGTGCGGATCGAGAATGTCTATATTCCGGCAGGCGGGGAAATTCCTGACCGTGAACTCAACCCGAAATTTGGCCAGAAGCTCGACTTTTACGAGCGGATGACCCAGTGGTCGGACAAGCTCGACACGCCGACCATCCTGCTGGGTGATTTTAATATCGCCCCGCTGGAAGCCGATGTCTGGAGCCATAAGCAGCTCATCAATGTCGTGAGCCACACACCGCTTGAAGTCGAAACGATGGCCCGGTTGCAGGGTGCACATGAATGGGTCGATATCGGCCGCCGGTTCGTCCCCGATCCCGAACGCCTCTACACCTGGTGGAGCTACCGCGCCCGCGACTGGCGCGCATCGGACAAAGGTCGTCGCCTCGACCATGTATGGGTCAGCCCCGAACTTACCGGCACGGCGGTCAGCCACAATGTCCATGAAGACGCAAGGGGATGGGGCAAGCCATCGGATCACGCGCCGCTTATCACAGAATTCAATTTCTAAATGGCCACGCCTGCCGCCCCTGATCCTGCTGATCCGGATCCGATAGCCGCGCGGCGTGCGGCGCGGGGCATAGATGCTCTGCGGCGCGGCTGGCCGATCAGCATCGCAGCGGATGAAGGTCAGGCGGATAGCAATGTGCTGCACCTGCTGCCCGTAGAAACGGCTGATCTGGACCAGCATCTGTCATCGCAGGCGCATGTTGACCTGTTAATCTCCTCCAGCCGGGCAGACACGCTGAAATTGCTCAACCAGCGGGCCGCTGCCGACCCCGCGCTGCCTGTGCAGATCAGCTTGCCGGGACCAGTGAGCGCGGCAGAGCTTATCGCCATTGCTGATCCGGTGCTCGACTTGGAATATCCCATGAAAGGCCCGTTCCGCAGCGAAGAGCTAAGCCACCCGCAAGCTGCAAAAGCCGCGATGGAACTGGCGCGGCAAGCAGGCGTGCTGCCCGCATTTCTGATCGTGAGCGAGCCAGCCGAAGACCTGTTATATGCTAAGGATGCAGCGGCTTATGCGGACCCCGGCGCGCTCGTCATCAGTGCCCATGCCAAACTGCCCGTCGCCGCCAATTCGCAGGCGCATATCTACGGATTTCGCAGCGAAGCCGATTCCACCGACCATGTCGCGCTGGTCATCGGTAATCGCGACGACACGATCCCCGTCGTGCGGCTGCATAGCGAGTGCCTGACCGGCGATGTGCTCGGCAGCCTTAAATGCGATTGCGGGCCACAGCTACACACCGCGCTCGCGCGCATGGCAGAAGCAAACTGGGGCGTGCTGCTCTATTTGCGGCAGGAAGGGCGCGGCATCGGCCTTATCAACAAATTGCGCGCCTATGCCTTGCAGGATCAGGGATTTGACACGGTCGACGCCAACCAGCGTCTTGGCTTTGCCATTGATGCGCGGGATTTCTCGACCGCAGCCCGGATGCTGGAGCTGCTCAATATCCCGACGATAAAATTGCTGACCAATAACCCCGAAAAGGTCAAAGGGCTGGAAGCGTGCGGTATATCGGTTGACGAGCGTCTGCCGGTAAAGATCCTCGCCAATCCGCATAACGAGTTTTATCTCGACACCAAAAGGGACCGCACAGGTCACGAGCTTTAACAGGCAGAAACATCAAGATGCTTGTCCAAACAGCACAAGCGCCTATTATGTTCGCGGGGTCGCGCACAAAATCATCGGGATAGTTTGCGCCAAATCAATGCACTAGCCAAAGATTTCGCCAATAATACGGTGACAAAACAGGAGATAAGCGGTGAAAACAATATTATTGCACGTCTATGACGATTGCGGTTTTGAATCACGTTTGCAGGTCGCACTGGACATTGTCCGGGCCTATGAAGCCCATCTGGTCTGTGTGCAGCCGACGACGCAATTCACTCCCATGTCATTTGGACCACTGGGCGATGGTTTCGTCACCAGCATTGATTTCGCGCAACTGGAAGCCGCTGAGCGTGAACATCGCGAGAAAATCGAAAATCAGCTGAAAACCGAATCCGTCTCATGGGAATGGCATACCAGTTTCGGTGATCCGGCAACCTTGCTGACCGAACGGAGTGGCCTTGCCGATCTGGTCATCGTCAGCCAGTCTTTCTCGCAAAGAGATACGACCGACAACCCTCTTCCTATTGCCGGGGATGTGGCCATCTATGCCGATTGCGCGGTCATAGTCGTCCCGGTTGAAAGCAAATCCTTTGATTGCCAGGCACCGGTCATGGTGGCGTGGAACGGCTCCAGAGAATCTGCCAAGGCCGTTCGCCTGACACTGCCGATGCTGAAGATGGCGAGCGAAGTGCATCTGGTCACGGTTGGCGAAGATTCCGACAATTTCCCGCATACCGAGGCTTGCACCTATCTGGCGAGACACGGAGTCCCGACCATCCTTCACGAGTTGAAAGGACGCGGGAAAGAGACCTCCGCCATTATCACGGACTTTGCTGCCGAGAAGAATGTCGCCGCTCTGGTAATGGGCGCTTATGGCCATAGCCGGTTGCGGGAAATATTATTCGG
>JADMKQ010000180.1 GCA_015478735.1 Sphingorhabdus sp.
CGAGCATTTTAGTGTGCAGCGCAGATTTGTTACCCTTGGCGCGCGAAATAAGCGCGTTGACGTCTAGTCTACGCAAAATTTTGTTTGTTGATGCGGATGGTGTTTATCCTGATCATGAAATGAGCGAACCAACGGTTGAAGATTTCGCATCTTTGCTGGCCAACGAAGCTAAGCCTGACATTTGGGATAATCTTGATGAAAGCTCACCAGCAGGGTTGTGCTTTACATCAGGCACGACGGGCGATCCTAAAGGCGTAATCTACACACACCGATCAAATTATCTGCACACCCTACGGCTTTTGCAATCCGATGTTATGGCCATCAGTGCGCGTGATACCGTCCTGGCTGTGGTTCCGATGTTTCATGCTAATGGGTGGGGAATAGCTTTCGCAGCGCCAGCCGCTGGAGCAAAGCTGGTGCTACCTGGACGGAAAACGGACGGGGAAAGCCTGGCGCGATTGATTGCACAGGAAAAGGTTACAGTAGCGCTTGGCGTTCCGACCGTTTGGTTGGGATTAATGGACTATATGGAGACAGCGGGAGCTGAAATTCCGTCGCTTGAGCGGATCATTGTAGGAGGCGCTCCTATGCCGGTGTCACTGATGAAACGTATAGAGGCCCGCGGAATTAATGTTCAGACCAGTTGGGGGATGACCGAGCTATCTCCTCTGGGCACAAACACCCCTCCCGGTGCGTGGTCCGGCGATATACAGACAGCGGGTCGCCCGGCCATCGGGCTGGATATTCGCCTGACTGATGCTACGGGAATAACCTTGTTGGAACAACAAGGTACCGAGGGTCATCTGTGGGTGCGCGGGCAATCCGTGGTTGGTCGTTATCTTGGCCAGCCGGAAAGCGAACTACAGAACGGCTGGTTCAATACTAATGACCTGGCGATGATTGATGCTGACAGAAATCTGGTGATTACTGGCCGCGCCAAGGATCTGATCAAGTCGGGGGGTGAATGGATCAATCCGGTCGAGGTTGAGGCGATTATCAGCGCCCATCCGGATATCGCTCTTGCTGCCGTTATCGGGCGAAAAGATGTGAAGTGGGGAGAGCGTCCGGTTTTGCTCATTGAAACCCGTGACGGTGCTGTCATCAATGACGAAGATATATTCGGGCTTTTGAAAGGGCAGGTGGCGAGTTGGTGGATACCCGACGAGATTATCCGGCTCACAGAAATGCCGCTGGCCGCCACCGGAAAGATCAACAAACTTCGCTTGCAGTCGGAATATAGTCAATTATGATTCAGCTTCCTTCTGCCTTTCCCGTCCATAATAGTAGCAAATATTGCGAGAGGAGTGACTTTGTCACAAACCACTAAAAGAAGCCGCAAGGGTCAAACCAAGGCAGAGAGACGTGCGGAAACCACCGAGCAGATTCTCGATGCTGCGGAATATCTTTTTTCACAACACGGGCTTTACGGGGTCACTTTAAAGGATGTTGCAAAGCGTGTTGGTGTGCATCACACGCTGGTTAATTACTATTTTGATGACAAGGACAAATTGTTCGATGTCGTTTTTGCCCGCCGCGCGAAAGTCACAAGCGAACGGCGAATGAATGCGCTCGATCTTTACGAAAAGGAATGTGACGGCAAGCCGACCGTAGAGGGGGCCTTGCGGACATTTCTGGATACCGATCTCGATCTTTATATCGAGGGCGGAGAGGGCTGGCGTAACTATGCAGCGCTTAGTGCACAAGTGGCGAACACTCCCGAATGGGGCGCAAAAATGATGGATGAGCATTTTGACCCCGTTGTGCTGCGGCTGATTAACATTCTGAAACAGGCTCTTCCGGGCTGTAGTGACGAAGATATTTACTGGGGCTATCATTTCGTAACCGGCGCGTTGATGCTGACGCTTGCCAGGACAGGCCGGATTGACAAGCTGTCCAACGGGCTATGCAAATCCGACGATTATGCAGCGGTGAAGGCCCGGATGTCACAGTTTATGGCGGCCGGATTCAAATCAATCTGTCTTGAACGGGCAGCAGCGAAAAGCTGAGACGAATAAGTGCTAAGTGATTGATAGAAGAACCAGGCACACCAAGAATATACATTAACTCACAAGTGAGTGACATATAAGCAAAAAATGCCTGAAATGACCGACAAAGATCGGCGGAGGCACAGGATAGAAGAGGATGGGGATATGGCTGTTACTGAAGGCGTGCAATCTGTCGGACAAGTTCCGAAAGAAAGTCATGTATCAAAGAAAAACGAAGCGAAGGTCATACTGGCGTCGTCGCTTGGAACGATGTTCGAATGGTATGATTTCTATCTTTACGGGTTGCTCGCAAGTTATATATCCGCGCAGTTCTTCTCTGGCGTAAACGAGACTACCGGCTTCATTCTGGCGCTTGGGGCTTTTGCATCCGGCTTTGCCATTCGCCCGCTGGGTTCTATCTTCTTTGGCCGCATCGGTGATCTGGTTGGGCGTAAAAACACTTTTCTGGTCACAATGGGCTTGATGGGCATTTCCACCTTTTGCGTCGGTTTTCTGCCAAGCTATGCTTCTATCGGTATCGCGGCCCCAATCATTCTGGTGCTTTTGCGTCTTTTGCAGGGGCTTGCCGTGGGCGGTGAATATGGCGGTGCCGCTACCTATGTTGCGGAACATTCTCCAAAGGGCAAGCGCGGGCTATTTACCAGCTTCATACAAACCACGGCGACAATCGGATTATTTGCCGCGTTGCTGCTTGTCATCGGTCTGCGCTATTTAATGGGTGAGGAAGCTTTTGCCGATTGGGGCTGGCGTATCCCGTTCCTGATCTCGATCTTCCTGTTAGCGGTCTCGCTCTGGATCAGGATGCAACTGGCCGAAAGTCCGGTGTTTCAGAAAATGAAGGACGAAGGTTCGCTTTCCAAAGCCCCGCTGACCGAAGCGTTCGGGCGGTGGTCCAATCTTAAATTCGTGCTGATAGCCCTTTTCGGCGCGGTCGCGGGGCAGGGGGTGATCGGCTATACGGGGCAATTTTATACGTTATTTTATTTGGAACGGATTGCGGATGTTGACCCAGCAACATCGAACATACTTCTGGTCATCGCCCTGATGATGGCGACACCGACTTTTGTCTTTTTCGGTTGGCTCAGTGACAAGATCGGGCGGAAAAAGATCATAATGACAGCATGCCTGTTGGCAGCGCTGACATTATTCCCACTTTTCAAGGCGCTTACATTTGCGGCCAATCCTGATCTTGCCATGGCAGTGCAAAACTCTCCGGTGACTGTTACTGCCAATGCAGATGAATGTTCGTTCCAGTTTGATCCGATTGGTAAAAATACATTCGATAAAACAAGCTGTGACATAGCTAAAGCCTATCTGGCGCATGACGGGACCAGCTATAGCAATATAGATATGCCCGCGGGGACGATTGCGCAGGTCCAAGTAGGTGACAGGGTAATCCAGGCTCCCGATCCCGGCACCATGAGAAAGGCAGAACTTGCGGAGGAGATTGCCCGGTTTGAAAATCAGGTCGGAACAGCACTGATTGAGGCGGGCTATCCGACAGAGGCTGACCCGGAAAAGATCAACCGGCCGCTTGTCATCGGGATCATATTGACCATCATGCTGATGGTAACGGCGACCTATGCGCCGCTTGCTGCTATGCTGGTAGAGCTTTTCCCGTCCCGTATCCGATACACCTCGATGTCCTTGCCCTATCATATCGGCAATGGCTGGTTTGGCGGTTTTTTGCCAACCACGGCTTTTGCAATGGTCGCGGCGACGGGGAACATTTATTATGGCCTGTGGTATCCCGTGCTCATTGCGGGGATGACAGCGGTAATTGGGATCCTGTTCCTGCCGGAAACATTCCGGAGAAATATTGATGACTGATGCGCCGAAACTGGTCGGGCCAAGCCGCCGTCAATTTCTTGCGGCATCGGCCCTGTCCGTTCCGGTGGCATCCCGGGCAAGCGCGGTAAAGGCAGAGCCTCCACTGATACAAAGTGTTGATGCAGATCTGCGCCGATATATTGGCTTTGGTAATAAGCAATCCGGCGGTCCGGGCGATCAGGCTTGTGGTGACTGGCTGGAGTCCGAGCTGGGCAGGGCAGGCTATGCGATTGAACGGCAATCCTTTTCCGTGCCATGGTTCAATACACAACGCGCCGAATTGATAAGTGGCGATGTCCGCGCTGCTATCCGGCCACAGCCCATTGTCAGGCCAACGGGTAGTGATGGTATCACTGGACCCATTATAAGGGTCGATGCACAGGGCCTATCAAGCCGGCCATTGGATAATGCGATTGCTTTGGTCGACCTGCCTTTTGGCCGCTGGTCCTCCATCTTCTGGGATCAGGTGCGAATACCTGTGAAAGCGGCGATGGCAGGCGGCGCTAAGGCCTGTGTCATCGTAACAAACGGTCCAAGCGGAAAAGTCATCGCGCTGAATACAGATGGTCGTCAGCCGCTTTACGAGCAGCCTATGGCCTTGCTCGCGCCAAATGATGCCGCGCCCTTTTATGCAGCGGCCCATCGGGGCGAGGCGGCAAGTTTATATGTGACGGGCAAGGGCGGGCGGAGGTCGGCTTTCAACCTTGTCGGCAAGCTTGACCGGGGTCGGGGCCGTTGGCTTGTTGTGTCCACACCGCGATCCGGATGGTTCACTTGTGCAGGCGAACGCGGTGGCGGTATCGCGGCATGGCTGCATATCGCCAGATGGGCGAGCAAGGCATTACCGGATTGCGATCTCGCCTTTGTTTGCAATAGCGGACACGAATATCAACATCTGGGCGCTGAAGAGCTTTTGCAAAAGGCCGCGCCAAAGCCTGATAAAACCGCCTTCTGGCTTCACCTTGGCGCCAATTTGGCCGCACGGGACTGGCATGATGTGGTTGGACCACGCAAGCCGCTGCGCGGCACGGATTCGCAGCGCTATCTGGTGGTTAGCCCTGCGTTGCTACCAATCGCGCGTACCATTTTCGCAGGGCTGGCCGGGCTTGAGTCTCCCTATCGCAGCGATGAACTTTCTGCCGGTGAATTGAGCAATATTATCGCGGCGGGTTACCAACAGGTTGCGGGGATTTTCGGTAACCACCGTTTTCACCATGTCGAAGATGATGACGAAACTTGCGTTTCTGCCGAAGCCGTGGCGGCGACCACATTGGCATTCCGGAAGCTTTTGGAACAGGCGTTAGGGTGATGCTATTCCGGCTATGGTTCTTTGCATTTTTGCTGGTCATTTGCTCATCCATGTCTGTGTCAATCCACGCGGCATCCACGCCCAGGCCAACAGTGCAAATCAGCCAGGGAGTGTTGCAAGGAGTAAAGGAACGGGGTTTGGCCGTTTATCGCGGCATACCCTATGCTGCCCCGGCAATCGGTGCGCTGCGCTGGAAACCGCCCATGCCGGCATCCGGCTGGCAAGGAACAAGAGATGCTTCCAGATTTGGCCCTGCCTGTGTGCAGCCAGAAATACCGGCGAGTAGTATTTATTTTGATCCGCCGCCGACGACGTCCGAAGATTGTCTGACGCTCAACATCTATCTCCCCGAAAATGCCCGCGATGTGCCGGTTATTGTCTGGATTCATGGTGGATCGCTGCGAATAGGAAGCAGCGGTCAGCCACTTTCGGAAGGTGACGAACTGGCGCGCAAGGGAGTGGTCTTTGTTTCGATAAATTACCGGCTGGGGGCGCTTGGCTGGCTGGCGCATCCCGAACTTAGCGAGCAGTCTGTGCACAAGGTATCGGGCAATTACGGTTTGCTTGACCAGATTGCTGCACTGCGCTGGGTACGTGATAATATTCATGCCTTTGGCGGTGATCCCGGTAACGTAACAATCATGGGAGAATCAGCCGGTGCCTTGAGTGTCACTTATCTTTTAAGCAGCCCACTGGCGCGTGGCCTTTTTCACAAAGCCATCGCGCAAAGCCCCAATATTCGCGCAGTTCCAGAGCTTTCGCAGCCGGTTTACGGAATGAAATCTGCCGAGGAAATCGGAGCATCGCTGGGCCGCAAGCTGGATAAGCCGACAATCGAGGCTTTGCGGACGATGGATGCCCAGAGCTTGACCGATGCCGCGACACGAAACGGCTTTGTGAGTCAGGGCACGATCGACGGATGGGCATTGAAGCGGCAAGTGGTCGAAACATTTGATGCAGGCGAACAGGCCAAAGTCCCTTTGCTGGCGGGTTTTAACAGCGGTGAATTGCGGTCACAGCGGGCATTTGTGCCGCCGGTTCCTGTCTCAAGAGAGCTTTACGAAAAGGCCATCAGGCTGGGATATGGCGACCTTGCGCCCGAATTTCTCCGCTTATATCCGTCATCGGACATGGAGCAATCCATGCTCGATACCTTGCGCGATGCCATTTATGGTTGGGCAAGCGAACGCCTGGTGCGGCAGCAATCTCGTGAAGGGCAGCGGGCATATTTGTATATCTTTGACCATTGTTATCAGGCCGCGCGTAAAAAAGACTTATGCGCTTTTCACGCCAGCGAACTGCCATTTGTTTTCGGCAAGACAGGCGATGCCGCTAAGATTCCGGTAAACTGGCCGGTTCCTGACGAGCAGGCAGCACGCGATCTGTCGCAGGTGATAATGGATTACTGGGTGTTATTTGCCAAAACCGGCGCGCCAAGTAGCGACGCAGGGCCACCGTGGCAGGCTTATTCCGAGGGTCAATCCTATCTTCATTTCGGCGAGCGACCCTTTGCGGCATCAGACCCGCTCCACGGCATGTTTGAGATGCAGGAGGAGTTTGTCCACCGCCGCCGAAAAGCAGGGCGGCAGTGGTTCATTGATGTAGGCATCCGCGCCGGTCGCTAATTTCCGGCGCTTGTGATGAGTGGGATCAGTCTTTCAGCGTTTCGAGGAAAGCGATAACTTCAGCTCTTTGCTCGTCGTTACGCAGCCCTGCATAAGCCATTTTTGTGCCAGGCAATGTTTTCATGGGCTCTTTCAAAAACTTGTCCAGAGTTGCCGTGTCCCATGTGAAGCCCGATGCTTTCATGGCAGGAGAATAGTTAAATCCGGCAGTATGAGCCGCTGTCTGACCGGCAACGCCCCAAAGGTTAGGACCAACGCCGTTGTTGCCGCCTTTTTCCACGGTGTGACAGGCGCGGCATTGTGCAAATCCGGGAGGGGTTGCAGTAACGGCTGCCGTTTCGGTCTCCGCCACAGTTTCGGTCGGAGCGCCGCTTTCCTGAGGATTCTCAGGTGCAGGTGCTGATGTTTCAGAGCCGCAAGCGGTCAGTAATAATAATGTGGTAGCCGTTATCGATGTTAGTTTAGCAATCATTATCTTCATTCCAAATTAAAAGTAATTCTTATCCAACTGTGGCGCTTGAGAGCAGTTCTTTAATCGTCTCGTCATCATAACCCAAGGCTGCCAGTGTTTCCTGAACATCTGCGCCGGGTTCGGGCATGGTAAAGCTTTGTGAAGGGCGTTTGCCGTCCATTGCAATCGGCAGGGTGGGAAGCTTGGTCACGGTGCCGTTGGTCAGGATTGTTTCTTCAAGCCCCTCGCCGCTATTGAGGTGCGGGTCGTCAAACATATCTTCGGGTCTGCCAATCGGCGCGAAGGGGAGGCCGGTGCCTTCCAGTTTTGCGATCAGTTCGTCGCGAGTATAACCGCTTATCAATTCACGGATTTGCGGCATGATACGGTCGCGTGCAGCCACGCGGTTGTTATTCTCGCGGATGCTTTCGTCTGCCCACAGATCATCGAGATTGAACAGTTCACAGAATTTCTGCCACAATGCGTCGGTGACCACGCCGATGAAAACCGGATCATCTTTGGTCTGGAATACATCGTAAATGGCCCATGCGGAAATACGGGCTGGCATCGGGTCTGCGGCTTTGCCGGTGACGGCTTTTTGCGCCATATGCTGGCCCACGAAATAGACGGTGGTTTCAAATAGCGAGCTTTGGACCAACTGCCCCTTGCCGGTGCGGTGGCGCTCTTCCACTGCGGCAAGGATGCCGATGACGCCAAACATGCCGCCTGCCACATCAATCACGCTGGAACCAGCGCGCAAAGGTTGGCCGGGAGGTCCGGTCATATAGGCAAGACCGCCCATCATCTGAGCCACTTCATCGAGCGCTGTGCGGTTCTCGTAAGGGCCAGGGAGGAAACCTTTTTCCGAGCAATAGATCAGCCGCTCATTGGTTTTGGATAGCTCTTCATAGCCAAGGCCAAGGCGGTCCAGTGCGCCGGGTCTGAAATTCTCGACCAATATGTCGGCATCTTCCGCCAGCTTTTTGGCGATCTCCAACCCTTTCTCGCTTTTGAGGTTGAGACAAATGCTTTTCTTATGCCGGTTATACATCGGGAAATAGCCGGAACCTGATCCAACAAGGGTCCGTGTGCGGTCGCCGCCCATCGGTTCGATCCGGATGACCTCTGCACCCAGCGACGCGAGGATAGCACCAACCGCCGGCCCCATAACCATGTGCGTAAATTCAACAACCTTCAAACCTGCAAGAGGCGTGGGACCAGTCATGCTGCAATTCCTTTAAATCCTAGGGGTAGTCCGGCATCCGGGGTAAAGCCATAAAGCGGCTCGCCGGGAAGAGCCTCCGCAACAATATCGCGCACTTTGAGCAGCTTTGTAAGGTCAATTCCGGTGTCTATTCCCATTGCTTCCAGCATGAAGACCAGATCTTCGGTAACAATATTGCCCGAAGCACCCGGCGCGAAGGGACATCCGCCCAGTCCGCCAAGCGAGCTGTCAAATGTCGAGATACCTTCTGCCAGCCCGGCCATGACATTGGCGAGGCCTAGTCCGCGTGTATTGTGAAGATGAAGTGTATTCAGCTTGTCGCTGCCAATCGCGGCTTTTACTTTGCGAACAAGCCGGGTGACCTGGGCCGGATTGGCATAGCCGGTGGTGTCGGAAAGACCGACTTCCGCGACGCCCGCCTCCATCGCTGCTTCGGCAAGCCGGACAATCTGGTCATCAGGGACGGGCCCCTCGATTGTGCAGCCAAATGCGGTGGACAGGCCGACTTCAAAATACGGGCGCTGGCCTTCGGGCTGCTGCGCGACCAGATCGGCAATCGCCTTGATCTCCGCAATCATTGCGGGATGGTCCTTGCGGACGTTGTTGATCGAGTGGGTTTCGGACATCGAAAACGGGATCGACATTTTATCGACGCCGCACGCGATAGCGCGCTCCGCCCCTTTCAGATTGGGGACAAGTGCCACGACATCCAGACCGGGAATCGTTTTGGCAAAAGCCACTATTTCCGCCGTGTCAGCCATTTGCGGGAGCAGTTTGGGCGGAACAAAGCTACCGACCTCAATCTCGCTCACACCGGCTTCGGCCAGCGCCTTGATCCATGCCTTTTTGGCTTCGGTCGCCATGACACGGTCAACGCTTTGCAAGCCATCGCGTGGCCCGACTTCGCTAATGGTGACGGATGTTGTCATTTATTCGCTCCTAGATAAATCCATGGCCGAGCCGCCCGGTCAGCCGCCTGCCATGCGGCGATATCGTCGGCCATTTTCAAACTGAGGTCGATAGAGTCCAACCCCTCCATCAACATGGCTTTTGCTTCTTCATCAATCGGGAAGGCCCAACTCGTTTTTTCATCAATTGAGATGCGCTGCTCGGAAAGATTGATAGTAATTGGCAGATGCGATTGATCGATTGCTGCAATATCCGCTGCATCCAGCACGGCAGGCAAAATGCCATTGCGGACACAGTTACCGGCAAATATCGGTGCAAAGCTTGGCGCTATCACAGCGCGAAAACCATATTCGGCCAGCGCCCACACCGCATGCTCGCGGCTTGAACCGCTGCCAAAATTTTCGCCGCCCAGAATGATTTGGCTGTCTGCAAAAACCGGGTCATTCATAACAAAGTCCGGATTTGGCTCTCGCCCTCCGATTTCAGTATAGCGCCACCCAGCGAACAGACCGTCGGCCAGTCCGGTCTTGCCAGTGCTCTTCATCTCACGCGATGGAATGATCTGGTCGGTATCAATATTATCGCGGATCAGCGGCATCGGCAAAGAGGTAAGGGTCGTGAGAGGGTCAGCCATTTGCTATCTCCCGCGGGTCAGCAATTGCGCCGGCAATAGCACTAGCGACTACTGTTTCGGGGCTGGCAATATGGGTTTTGACATTCGGTCCCTGACGGCTTTCAAAATTACGATTGGTCGTCGATATGACCCGCGACCCAGCGTCAAAACTTTCTCCGCCCGCGTAAAAGCACATAGAACATCCGCTTTCCCGCCATTCAAAACCGGCATCTTTGAAAATCTGGTCAATGCCTTCGGCTTCAGCTTCCCGTTTGACGCGCGAAGATCCGGGAACGCAGATAGCCTTAATCCCGTCAGTGACTTTCTTGTCCTTAAGCAAGGCCGCAGCGCGCCGCAAATCGCTTAGTCGGCTGTTCGTGCAACTGCCGATAAATGCTGCGTCAATGGGAACGCCCTTGATCGGTTGTCCCTTTTCAAGCGCAATATATTGCA
This sequence comes from Sphingorhabdus sp., assembly GCA_015478735.1. Classification (GTDB taxonomy): domain Bacteria; phylum Pseudomonadota; class Alphaproteobacteria; order Sphingomonadales; family Sphingomonadaceae; genus Parasphingorhabdus. The sequence goes on from JADMKQ010000180.1 coordinate 10,422, forward strand.
GCGGACCGGATTGGGCATCATCCGGAACCGTCTCGTTAATGCCGATTGTCTGGCCCGGATTGGTGCCCCAACTGACCATCGGGCTAATGCCATTGGCATCAATCTCAATTTCCTGGTCGAAATACGCGCCCTTATCGCTGCACAACTCCTGCCAGCTTTCCAGTGCTTTATCCCAATCGCTGCCGCTTGGTGCGTAGCGGCGCTCTTTTAGATATTCGAAAGTTTTTTCATCAGGCGCTATAAAGCCGGACATGGCGGAAAATTCTGTCGCCATATTACAAAGGGTCATCCGCCCTTCCATGTCGAGAGCCTTCACGGCATCCCCAGTAAACTCGACAGCATGACCTTTACCGCCAGCGGCGCTATAGCGGGCGAGCAAGGTGAGGATCATGTCCTTTGGCGTCACGCCTTTTGGCAGGATACCGGTAAACGTGACCCGCATGGATTTGGGCTTTGTGAGGCGCAGCGTTCCTGTCGCCATCGCATGTTCTGCCTCTGATGACCCAATGCCCCAGGCTAGCGCCCCGAAAGCGCCTTGAGTGCAGGTATGACTATCGGGTGCAATCAGCGTGCAGCCCGGCAGAACAATGCCCAGTTCGGGCGAAACCACATGGACAATGCCCTGATCCGGATCGTTAACATCAAATAATGTTATGCCCGCAGCCTTTGCCGCAGCGCGTGTTTCGGTGATGAATGCCTGTCCGCCCGGCATCAGTGTCTGGTCACTGCGACCGGGGCGCGTATCGACAATATGATCCATGACAGCAAACACGCGCGCAGGGTCGGCAACCGGACGCCCGGCCGCAGACAGCGAATTTAACGCCGCCGCCCCGGTGCGCTCGTGCAGGAACACCCGGTCGATGGCAATTAGAGCACCGCCGCCGGGTAGTTCAGAGACAACGTGATTGTCCCAAAGTTTGTCAAAAAGTGATTGCACTCTAGCCAGCTCTAATTCCCCATCTCTGCATCAACAGACCGCCAGTCCTTGGTCACAAATTTCTCCTGAATGGCGGTGCGCGTTTCGAGTAGGCCATTGCGAATCCAGTGCCAAGTGCGGCAACGATTCTGTCCATCATCCGAAATCTGGATCTGTTCATACAGGTAAAGCGAAGGATCACCTTGACGCTGCCAGTACAACATCACTGTGCGGTTATATTCATCCAGCGGAACTTCTGCGGCCCATCCTTTGATCAGCTCGTTGTCCCACCACACGCGCTTGTCGCGAAATTCTGCGGGGAAGTCCCGGCTTTCTGTTTTACCGTCGGCCCAAGTGTAATAGTTGGTCTGATGATAAGGCGCGGGACCATCATCGGGAAAGCGGCAGAGCAGGCGTGAGGCGTGCTCGTCGATTTTTTCGTTTTGGGCGTTGAAATAAGTATATGTGCCGTCCCATACGCCTTCGTGGCGGGCCAAAATTGGCATTTCTTCTCTAATTCCCATGATAATCTCCTTTATCTTGATTGCAGGGCTAAGTGATATTCGCGTGCAGCGCGGGCATTGAGCAGGTCGAGATGCCGCTTTGCCAGTGCTGCGGGATCCAGAACCTCTGGCCTGAACGCGCGGGCATTGTCTTTGCCAGCCATATACCATGGATCGAATATTTCCGATGCCCGGACGATTTGCCATGCCTTGGTCAGATAGCAGCCATAGCGGTCAGGGGACAGGTCGGGATAGAGGGAATCCGGATCGCCAGATGGAACAGATGGAGTCACTATTGCATGAATCCCGAACTGGGCTGCTACCGCGTCGATGACCTCCTGCCAGTCTGCCCAGCCTGTTGGAGATTGCCCCGCCCAGCCGCCTGAGAGGCCGTGTCCGGGCAGGTCTATGGCGATGCTGTCTTGCGGTACGTCGCCGATTGCGGCGGCGGGGGCGTGGAGGACCAGCTTTTCAGCATTTTTCGATCCCTTCCAGTGGATCAAGCCGCTAAAACGCGCTGTTTCTATGGCGAGAAAGCCCTCATCCTGGGCCTCGTTAAGCGGCGGAAGGGCAGGATTATCGGTCTTTACCAGATGCGCCAGGCTGACGGCCTGATGCTCGTCCGGCGTTGCAACTTTTTGCGCGGACCACGATTTTGGCATCTCGCCAAGCCGGGCAATATGGTCTTGCAGGGGATCGCCGTTATACGCGCTGATGAGGCAAGGCGGGACATCGGCATCGGCGCCCGGAATATCCCTTGGAGCGCGCAGGACAGCGCCGTAGCCGGTTTGATAGGCATTGCCCGCGTCCAGCATTTCGCGCACGACAGCGTCCACGCGCACAGGGTCGTCATGGGCGCCGGGCAGGCGGGAGCCGTCCTTTGCCGCGAACCACGGGAAGAACCAGCTTTGTTCGAGAATCCGGTTCCACAGCCATGTCAAATGCTCGCCATAAGCGGAAGGATGGAATTCCGGCAGATAGCTCTCGCTGAACAGTGAAACTTCTTCCGGCGTCCAGATGGCGTAGCCGCCCACGGCCAGAGTCGAGAATCGATTCGGGTGGCGTTTGGTTGCCGTGACCAGAATGATCCCGCCGGAATGAAAGCCGTATGCTGCACATTTTTCGATGCCCAGCGCATCGAGAAAACCGACTATGGCATCGGCATATTCATTGATTTCCGGCTTGCCCTGCAAAGCATCGGACTGTCCGAAACCCGGTGTGTCAGGCGCGATACAGGTGAAATGCTCGCCCCATTTTAGCATCAACGCTTCATATTCTTTTGAACTGCGCGGGCTTTGATGGACCATCAACAGCGCAGGGCCTTTGCCCGCTCTGCGAAAATGGACTCTGCGGCGATTGCCGCTCTCTTCAACATCTATAAAGTGGCGTGTGATCATGATGCCCCTATATTTGTCCGGACAAATTTGTCTCGACAAGTCTTTTCTGTTGTTTAATATGTTTTTATCGATTCCGGAGAGATTTTTTATGGACGTAAAAGGTACGAAAATGGTGGAAGATGGCCGCACAGCGCGGGAAATCTTCGAAGAACTGATGAACAACCCGGCGCGCAAGAAATTCGGCTTTGGCGACAAGCTCGCCATCATCAATGTCGATGTGCAGCAGGCTTATACCCGCATGGACATGTTCAAAACCGCTTATGAGACCGATTCGAATCAGATTGATTATATCAACCGGATCTCGGCGCTTGCGCGGGCGAAAAACATGCCGGTGATTTGGAGCCGGGTCGCCTATAAGGATGACGCGGGCGATGCCGGTGTCTGGGGCACGCGGACCGATACCGAAGACAGCCTGCAAAATATCAAATATGGCAGTGAACGG
>JADMKQ010000181.1 GCA_015478735.1 Sphingorhabdus sp.
CTGGGCTGGTATGCTGCGTCCCATGCCGTAACTGCAAGACTGGCATCGTTAAAATTTTATGCAGGGATTTCGGCCATTTTTGTGCTCGTTCCGCTGGTATTTGTTACAGGGTCGCGGTCGGGCCTGCTTCTCATGGCACCTGCTCTGGTTGCTGCCATCATATTGGTTTATTTCGGCCGCTATACTGTGGAAAGCCAGCCAGCCGGAAAGAGCCAGTCTTCCTCAAAAAGGCGTCGCGGCAAAAAACAGTTCAACTCGCGTCAGATCATTTTATATTCCAGCATTATACTTGTCGTTATTTTGGCGGGGCTTTCTGTCTATCTGTCCCGTTCACTGGCATTTGACCGGCTTTTCGGCCGCGCCGAGGTTGAAGAATTGCGCAGCCAGCTTGTGCCCATTCTCACCAAAATGATAAGCGACTATTTCCCGTGGGGAAGCGGATTTGGCAGTTTTGAGCATGTATACCGGATATATGAACCCCAGGAGTTTCTATCCCCCAATTATCTTAATCAGGCCCATAATGACTGGCTGCAATTCCCCATTGAAGGCGGTCTTCCGGCAATTTTGATCGCCGCTGCGGCCTTAATATGGGGGGGCAAGCAAATTTTCATTCTAGCGCAAAACTGGAAACATTCGCATTATACCAAATATGCTGCGGTCATGGCCGCTATGGTCATGCTGTTATTTCTGGCGGGAAGCATCGTTGATTATCCTTTACGCGTGCCCTCGTTAATCGCCCTGTTTGCGGTGATGGCGTGTATTCTTAACGACAATATGAAGGCTGTTCAGCGCAATGCAATTAAAGCCCAATCATAAACCTTACATATTGTCATTAGGCTCGCCTCGTCTATGAACAGTTTACGCAATAAACGGTTTCGTCTAACGCGGCTCAAATTTTATGGAAACTTTCGATAATGATGAAACGCCTATCCATCTTATTTCCAGTCCTCTTATTATCTGCTTGTGGCGGACCAACCGTTCTGGGCGGCAGCCCCGACATAACAGTCGTATCCAACGCAGAGGGACTTCCCGAGCCAACGCGCGTGGATTTGCTCAGTTCCAATCGTCCCTATCTGATCGGGCCGTTTGACAAGCTGAAAATCGACGTTTTCGGTATCGAGGATTTGAGCAAGGAAGTTCAGATCGATGCGAGTGGCCGTCTCTCCTTTCCTCTTATCGGTGTCGTCGAAGCATCTGGCCGGACTCCCGGCGAACTGGCCGACGAACTGGAGAAACGATTGCAGGGCCGCTATGTCCGCGATCCGCAAGTCACGGTGAACCTCGAAGAAACCGTGAGCCAGGTAATTACGGTTGACGGTCAAGTCGATGAACCCGGGCTATACCCTGTTATTGGCCGCATGACGCTCATGCGCGCAGTTGCGACCGCTGGCGGCACCTCCGAATTCGCAAAATTGAACGATGTCGTGATTTTCAGGAGCGTTAATGGCGAGCAACTCGCCGGGCTTTATAATCTGAAAGATATTCGCCGCGGTGCCTATACAGACCCCGAAGTTTTCGCAAATGACGTCATAGTTGTGGGCGATTCGCAGGCGCGTCGTCTATTCCGCGACCTCATTCAAGCTTCTCCGCTGATCACGACACCGCTGATCATATTGTTTAGAAATTAATAGATGGTACAGACAGTCTGCGTATGAACAATATTATATCTAGCGACGGTTTATCCAAAGATGGCCAAGCCGGCTTAGCGAATGTCGATCCTTATGAGGATATGGCGCACGAAACGCCGATATTGATCCAATATTGGCAAGCCGTGTTGCGCCACAAGATAGCGATTGCGATCATAGTCGCCGCATGTATCGCACTCGGCATTATCATCACCTTGCTCATGACGCCTTATTATACGTCAACCGCAATGGTCGAGATCAGCCGCGAACAGGATAAGGTCACGAATGTCGAAGGCGTCACGTCTTCCGATAGCGTTGGGCAGAATCTGGAATTTTACCAGACGCAATATTCCTTGCTGGAATCCCGCTCGTTAGCTGAACGCGTTGTTCGCGCGCGCAACCTGTCGGCCAATGACAGTTTTTTTGAAACCTTTGATGTCGATCCGGACAATAGCGGTCTTTTAGCAGGGGATTCAAAATCACAAACTGCCGCACAGCGTGATGCCCGGTTCAAACTGGCCGCTGATATTCTGCAGGAACATATCAGCATTTCACCGATCCGCGGATCCAGCCTGGTCGAAATTAATTTCCAAAGCCCAAGCTCTGCTCTTTCGGCACAGATTGCCAATACCTGGGTCGAGCAATTTATTGCATCCAACCTTGACCGGCGTTTTAGTTCAACCGCAGATGCGCGGAAATTTCTTGAAACACAATTGGCCGAATTAAGGCAAAGGCTTGAAGATTCGGAACGTAACCTATCCGCTTATGCTGATAATAAAGAGATTATCACGCTGACATCGGAACAGACCCCGGACGGTAAAACCGTTTCCCGTAAAACACTCGCTTCCGCGAATCTGGAAGCTTTGAATGCGGCATTGGCACAAGCGACTGCCGACAGGATTGCTGCTGAAAGTGAAGCGCGCGGAAGAGCGGGCAACAAAAATGCGCTGAGCAATGTCACGCTTAATAATCTTCGTGAAG
>JADMKQ010000182.1:0-8872 GCA_015478735.1 Sphingorhabdus sp.
CGACAGGAACAGCAAGTCCGCGCCATATTGGCCGGCCATCGCGATCTCGCGCACATCATGGACCGGTGCGCCATGAATCAGGCCCGCCATCTGGTATCTGCGAAGAGCGCCTCCATCCGTTCCATAAACACCATCTGCCCCCCATTGCCGCGCCTGAAATGGCGAGCCGGAAAGCAGCAGGATATGCCCGCCGCGCCGCGCCCAGTAGCGGACCTCCTCAAACCGCTCCCTCCGCGCGTCCGGTGCCAGATGATAGTGCCGAAACACGATGCCGCTGCCCCGCGGCAATGCCTTTATCGACCTTTCAAGCCTTTCATCATTACGCGCATCGGTCATCAACCAGATTTCCGGGCAGATTTGCCTGCTGATTTGCGGTGAAGGATCGGAAAACCGGGGCTGGTGCATCGCATCTGCCTGCCATATAGCGGGCCAATAGCCAATTGGAATGTAATATAAAGCGGATGGTGCCGATGACCGACTCTAACGAAAAACTGCGCGCTGTGCAGGAACAAATGGCCAAGGCTGCCAAGCTGGCGCAGCGCAAGGCAGAGGATGTGCGGCTTATCGCCATATCCAAAACCCGCACCGCCGATGAAATACGTCCGTTGCTGGATGCCGGCCATCGGTTGTTCGGTGAAAACCGGGTGCAGGAAGCAGCCTCTAAATGGCCCGATCTGCGCGAGGAATATCAAACAGGTGATCGCGGCCCTGTTGAAGTGCATCTGGTCGGCCAGTTGCAATCGAACAAGGCGGAAGAAGCAGTGCAGCTTTTTGACGCGATCCATTCGCTCGACCGCCCGTCGCTGGTTAAGGCGCTGGCGAAGGCGATGGACAAGCTGGACCGGCGCATCCCCTGTTACATTCAGGTGAATATCGGGGAAGAACCACAAAAAGGCGGATGCGAAATAGGCGACATTGCGAGCTTACTGCACGGTGCACGTTCGGCCGGGATCGAAGTGCCGGGCCTGATGTGTGTTCCGCCTGCGGAAGTGAATCCCGCCCCCTATTTCGCGTTGCTGGCCAAGCTGGCAAAAGATAATAGCCTGCCTGATCTCAGCATGGGCATGTCCGGCGACTTTGAAACCGCGATCAAACTGGGCGCGACCTATATACGGGTCGGCACAGCCCTGTTCGGGGAGAGAAAGTAGCGTTACCGTTATCGCTTCATACAAATCATATTGAACCGTTATGCTGAAACAGGTTCAGTGTGACGAATTAGAGGGGTGGCGAGAATGATAAATGTATCCTCAACTTCAAATAACAAACCTGCAAACAACTAAACTTCGCTTTTCGTCCCGTTATTCCTGTCATTCTTCTCCGCATCCTTGGCGGCGCGCTCTGCCTTGCGCTCTTCGGGTGTGTCGGGCGCGACAAAGCTGATGACAACATCACCTTCATCAATGGTCGGCTTGGCCTTGGATGAAAAGAACAGCACCCGATCGTCTTTCTTGAACACGGCGATGGGTTCTTCATCTTTCTCAAGATTCTCGCGATATTCATCGACGGTGAATATGTCCGTTATGTTGGTCTTGCTAAACCGCCAGCCCGCGCGCTCACGGTCCATGACGCTGTTAAAATCGGCGCCCGATTCAAACAATAACCGGCCATGCCCCACCCTGTCATTGGTGGTTATTCGGTTGTCACCGGCCAAGCGGGTAATATGTTCAAAGCCCATTTCCGGACCCAGATCAGCGGCGATCAAGCGGTTCTCGCTGTCATTGTCAGTCGCGACAATCATGTGCTGGAACTTGCCCAGCTCGATATTGTCATTATGCGCCTCATCCAGAATATCGCCGCGATACACCTCCAGCTCTGCTCCGCGGGCCTGCCGCAAGGCAAAGGCGCTGGTATCCGCGACCATCACATCGACACCCAGCGATTTCAAGGCCTGCCCCAGCGCAACCGACCACCTCGTCGAGCCGACAATCAGAATGCCCTTGCCCTCGCCTTCGTTAATACCCAGTCGCTCGGCAATCCAGTTGGCGGAAAAACCATGGGCAAAAATGGTCGAGATAACGATCGCAAAACTGAGCGGGACCAGCGCTTCCGCCCCCGGCAAGCCATAATCGGACAGGCGGATGGCGAACAGGCCGGTAATGGCCACCGCGACAATACCGCGCGGTGCAATCCACGCGATGAAAAGCTTTTCCCGCCACGGGATAGAGCTGAACAAAAGCCCGACCAGAACCGATACGGGCCGCACCACGAACAACAGCAATAACAGGAAGATGATGAACTGCGGCCGGAACTGCTGAACCGTTTCCCAATCCAGTGTCGCTGACAGGATGATGAAAACGCCGGAGACCAGCAAGACTGACAAGTCTTCCTTGAACCGGTAGAGCGCGTGGCTGGAATGGATCGGGCGGTTGGCCAGAACCACACCCATGACGGTGACGGTGATGAGGCCGGTTTCGTGCATGATAAGATCGGCCACCACAAAGCCGCAGATGACAGTGACCAGCAGGATCGGAGCTTTCAGATATTCCGGCACATGACCGCGCGGGAATATCCACGTAATGGCAAAGCCCAGACCCGCACCGATCAGGGCAGCGACAAAACTGGCCGCCAGCACGTCCATGCTGATCGCAGCGATATTGGCGTCGGCCCCTTCATAGGTAATATAGGCATAGATCCCGACAGCCAGCAGTGCGCCAATCGGGTCGTTGACTATGGCTTCCCATTTCAGAACATTGCGGACCCGCGACGGGACGCGCAATGTCCGCAGCATCGGGCCGATAACGGTCGGGCCGGTTACAATCATGATACCGCCCAGCAATGTCGAGATTTCCCAAGACAGTCCTGCGCCATAATAAGCGGCCGCCGTGCCCAGCGCCCATGCGATAGGACCAACGATGAAGATCATCATGAAAACCGCGCCGCCCGCCTGGCGAAGCTCACGGAAGTTCAGGCTTAATCCGCCCTCGAACAGGATGACGGCGACGGCCAGTTTTATGATTGGTTCCTGCAACGCGCCGAAATCGCGGGCGGGATCAATAATACTCAATACCGGGCCAGCGATAATACCGACAATCAGCATGAGGGCGATGGCCGGACGGCCCGTGCGCCATGCGATCCACTGCGCGCCGATGCCCAAAAGACCGATCAGCGCAATTTTCACCATCAGCGAATCAACAATAATCATCTGTAATCTATGCCGATTCTTTGGTCTTTATGCAAAAACCATCTGGTCCATGTAAAAATGCTGCCCGGCGAAGCTCATCCGGCCGGTTGGCGAAAATACTCAATCGCTTCTGTTATTACGCCATAAATTGTGGATAGCTGGTCATCGGTGATGCAATAAGGCGGCATGATATAGATGCTGTTGCCCAGCGGACGGAGCAGGACATTACGCTCGGCAAAGAAGCGGAGCAGGGCGGGGCCAAGCGCCGACATATAATTGCCTTCCCCGTCCTCTGTCACTGCACCAATCATTTCAAACGCCAATATTGTCCCGCATTGCCGGACCATGGAGATATTCGTGTGCTTCTCAAGCTCCCGCGCAAAATCACGATGGCGGGCGATAATATGGTCGATCCGCTGCTGAACCGGCTCCTCGCGCCAGATCTGCAGATTGGCATTGGCCGCGGCGCAGGCAATGGGATTGGCGGTGAAGCTGCTGGAATGGAAAAAGGTTTTCGCCCGGTCCGTGGAATAATGGGCGTCATAGATTGGCGCGCTGGCCGCTGTTATCGCGAGCGGGATCACGCCGCCGGTCAGGCCCTTTGCCATGCACATGATGTCGGGAGTGATCCCGGCCTGTTCGCAGGCAAAGACGGTTCCGGTGCGGCCCCATCCGGTCATGACTTCATCGGCAATGAACAGCACATCATGCACGCGGCAGATGCGGTGCATCTCGGCAAGGGTTTCGGGAGAGTAGATTTTCATACCCCCCGCGCCCAGAATCAACGGCTCGACAATCAATGCCGCGGGCGGATTGTCCAGATCAGCGCATAAGGCTTCCAGTGCGTCCAGCGCATCCTGTTCGGCTCCCTGCTGCGGAAAGGGGATCGAATTCACATCAAACAGCAGGGGCGCATAGGCATTGTTGAACACGCCGCGCGCGCCAATCGACATCGCGCCGATAGTGTCGCCATGATAGCTATGGTCCATCACCAATATCCGGTGGCGCGAATGTCCCCGGTTGTGCCAGAAACCGAGCGCCATTTTCAGGGCGACCTCGACCGCCGTGGAGCCGCTGTCGGAAAAGAAGATATGATCGAGGCCGGCGGGTAGAAAGTCGGACAGCCCTTCGGCAAGCTGGCGCGCCGGTTCATGTGTCCATCCGGCAAAGATAATCTGGTCCAGCTTCGCGCTTTGCTCCTGTATCGCGCTGACGATACGGGGGTGGCAATGGCCGTGGGTCTGCACCCACCAGCTTGAAATGGCGTCGATAATCTCGCGGCCATCCTTGGTGTAAAGGCTCGCGCCCTCTGCCCTGACGATTTCAGGAATCGGCTCGCCCAGACCATGCTGCGTGAACGGGTGCCAGATATTCGCGCTCATGCCGTGAAATCCGCAATATCGAAATGGGCATTGAACGCGGAGGCAAGAGTCAGCGCGTTCAAATCTTTGATGATCGGCAACCGACCAAGCTGTTTTACATTGCCGATGCGGCAGATGGTGTCCTGGCTGTCTTTTATTTCATCGCCGATAAACGCGACGCCGTGGATGGGCACGCCCCGGCTGCGCAGCGCCTCTATCGTCATCAGGCTGTGATTGATCGTGCCAAGCCCTGTCGATGCCGCGATGATGACGGGCAATTGCCACAGCGCGAACAGATCAGCGAACAGCAGGTCATCATTCACCGGAACCAGCGCTCCGCCCGCTCCCTCGATCACCAGCGGGCCAGCGACCTGCGGAATGGGCAGATCATTGGCGGTGATTATAATGCCCTCTTGCGCGGCGGCATAATGGGGGGAGGCAGGAGTTCGCAAACGGAAATTTTCGCTCAGGATTATATCCGGTCCGGCGTCGCTTAGCCGTGCGACTGCCTGGCTGTCGGTTTCCCCGTCCAGTCCGGCCTGCACCGGTTTCCAGTATGAAGCGCCCAGCGCTCCGGTCAGAGCGGCAGCGAAAACGGTTTTGCCAATATCGGTATCGGTGCCAGTGACAATATATCTGCCGCTCATGCAGCCTGCCCCATTTTCCGCGCTTCATCCAATATGTCGGCAAGCGCGTGAATATCATCCTCTGATACGTTGAGCGTGAGCGACAGCCGGAGCCGCGCGGTTCCGGCGGGAACGGTGGGCGGGCGGATGGCGCGGACATCAAAACCGGCTTGCTGTATGTGCACGGCCATCTGCATTGCCGCTTTGTCATCGCCGATAATGACGGGGAAAATCTGGCTCCCCGACCGCGATGCAGGGCACAGCGGCCCCAGCCGGGATTCGGCCAGCCTGATATGATCGTGCAACCGGCTTTGCAGCGCCGGGTTTTGCGCGACATATTCTATCGCTTTTTGCACCAGATGGGCTGTCAGCGGGCTGGGCGCTGTGGAAAAGATAAACGCACGGGCGCGGTTGATGAAAAAATCGCGCAGGACTTGGGGTAAAGTGACCAGACCGCCCTCCCCGCCCAAAGCCTTGCCACAGGTGCGCAGGATGATGAGATTATCTTGCTGCTCCAGCGCGCCGGACAAGCCAACCCCGCGCTCACCGAACACGCCCACGGCATGTGCTTCGTCGAGGATCAATATGGCGTCATGCCGCCCGGCAATATCAGCCAGTTCGCGTAGCGGTGCCTGATCGCCGTCCATGCTGTAGAGCGTTTCTGCGGTGATCCAGATCATCCCCGTCCCGCCGCTGCTGCGATAGGCTTTTACCCGGTTCGTGAGGTCGTCCAGATCATTGTGGCGAAAACCTTGCGTTTCTGCGCGGCCCAATCGCATGCCGTCATGGCAGCTTGCATGGACCAGTTCGTCAAAGAGAACCAGATCGCCCTTTTGCGGCAATGTGGAAAATAAAGCGAGGTTAGCCGCATAGCCGGTGGAGAAAAACAACGCTGCCTCTGCACCATAATGGGTGGCGGCAAACTGTTCCAGCTCTTCATGTTCGGGATGGTTGCCGCCCAACAGCCGCGACCCGCCGGAACCATGAGCGATGCCGCTGTCGAGCGCGGCATGGGCGGCTTGCCTCAGGAAGTCGCTATTCGCCAGCCCCAGATAGTCGTTGGAGGAGAAATCCTTGCCCGGCGGTATGATGAGGGAGCGTTTGCGGCCTGCCCGTTCAAGGGCGTCCAGTTGCTGGTGAAACGGTTCGAATCTGGTCATGCCGCGCTGTTAGCAGGCACTTATCGGCAATGACCAGCGGGAATGGTTGGAATTTATGACCATGCGCCACTATATGCGGGCCATGATGGAATCAGAATCTTCTTATAAAGTCGCTGCGCTCTACCATTTTGCCGTGGTTGACGACCCCGCTGCCCTGAAAGCCGAAATTCAGGCAGCCTGTGACGGCCATGGGATAAAGGGCACTATCTTGCTCGCTTCCGAAGGGATTAACGGCACGATTGCCGGTAAACCCGCCGATATTGATGCGGTGATCGGGTTTTTGAGAGCACTTGCGCCGTTTTCCGGGCTGGAAGTCAAATATTCCGAAGCATCGGAAATGCCATTTCTGCGGATGAAGGTGCGGCTGAAAAAGGAAATCGTGACCATGGGCGTGGACGGCATTGATGCCGCACGGGCCAAGGGGGATTATGTCGATCCGCAGGACTGGAATGACATGATTGCGGACCCCGACACGATCCTAATCGACACGCGCAACGCTTATGAAGTGGCGATTGGAACTTTTGAAGGCGCGATCAATCCGGATACCGAGACTTTTCGCGAATTTCCGGCCTGGTTCGACGATTTTGCGCGGCAGTTGAAGGAAAAGGCGAAAAACCAGCCCAGAATCGCCATGTTCTGCACCGGCGGCATAAGATGCGAGAAAGCCACGGCCTATGTAAAGGCGCAGGGTTTCGATGATGTCTATCACCTGAAAGGCGGCATCCTCAAATATCTGGAAAATGTGCCGGAAGAAAATAGTAGCTGGAACGGTGATTGCTTTTTGTTCGATCAGCGCGTTGCGGTCGGGCATGGCCTGAAAGAAAGCGATTATGACCAGTGCCACGCTTGCCGGATGCCGCTGAATGCAGAGGAACGAGCATCGGATAAATATGTGCCGGGTGAAGCCTGCCCCCATTGCTATGACACGCGCACTGAGGAACAGCGCAAAAGATACCGCGAGCGCCAGCGCCAGGTAGAAAAAGCCGAGCAGGAAGGCCGCCAGCATCTAGCCCAAAAAATAGAGTCTGCATGAGTGCGCCGTCGATCTCCGCTCCGGTGATCGCCGACGATTTGCCGATACTCTACAGTTTCCGGCGCTGCCCCTATGCCATGCGGGCGCGGATGGCCTTGATGGTCAGCAAAACCCCCGCGCGCCTGCGCGAAGTGGTGCTGCGCGACAAGCCTGCGGAAATGATCGCGGTCTCGCCAAAAGCAACGGTTCCGGTGCTGGTGCTGGATGCGGAAACGCGCGTCATCGACGAAAGCCTGTCGATCATGCACTGGGCGCTGGAACGTAATGATCCGCACGGCTGGCTAAATGACAAAGAGGACAGCGCGGCCCTGATTGCCGAAGCGGACAGCGATTTCAAAGCCAATCTTGACCGCTATAAATATCCCACGCGATATGATGATGTGGACCCAATAGCACATCGCAGCGCGGGGCTGGCTTTTCTGGTGAAGCTGGACAAGCAGATTGCGGAAAATGGCCAGTTGCTTGGGGCCAAGCCGCGGCTGGCAGACTATGCGATTTTTCCGTTCATCCGGCAATTTGCCAATAATGACCGAAACTGGTTTGACGCGCAGCCGATTCCGGCGTTACAAAACTGGTTGGCGGGGCATCTGGAATCCGGTCTGTTTGCTGCCGTGATGACCAAATATCCACAATGGAAAACCGGGGATCCGGAACCAATATTCGCAGGATAGATACCGACCGGACGAATGAATGAAGGAGGTTTGATGAAGACCCTATTGATCATGACCGCACCCCTATTATGCCTGTTGTCCGCTTGCAGCGAAGAAGCCGATGCGCCGGTTCGCGAAGCTGACTCCGAAAATGTCGAGATGCCACCGCAGCCCGATATTTCCCGGCCGATGATGGATGAGCCATTGACCGAGGAAGAGGCTGAGGAAGTGCTGAAGGAAGTGGAAGCCCAGCAAAAGGCGCTGACAGAGGGCGCTGAATCCGGTGGACCGGAGAACGAGGTGACGGATAATATTGGCGAAAGCAGCGCCGAATAGACTCAGGACCCCATCCGGTTGCTATAATGGTCAAAGCGATGGCGGGCATCTTTGGGTAGCAGGAAGTGGATTTTCCGGTTCTTGAAATCAATGGCGACCTGATCGAATTTTCTCAGGATGTCCATGCCCAGTAAAAGCGCGGGTTTCCGGGCCATGCCAAAGCGTTTGAACGGTGGCGCATCGGCAAATGCCAGCGGAAGAGTTTCAAATTGCGCCCGGCCAATGCGGAAATCGCGTGCGATGCCAAATTTGATGCCCAGCGTTTCGCCGGTCACCGCGATCACGCTATTTTCCTCGCCCAGTTCTTTGGAGCGCTGGATCAAGCGTTTTTGCAGCACCGGATTGGCGATAGAAATCTGTGCGCCGGTATCGACAATCACATTCACTTCCAGACCGGAAATGGTCGCTTCGGTAAAGACAAGCTGACCCGAACGCCGCCTTGCCGTCACCACGATTTCACGGCGCGATGACATTTCCAGCGGCTTTTCCGTATGTTCAATGGTGATCTGGTTGGTGGTGAAATCAAATAATATGCGCTGGTCTTGCAGGCTGTCGAGCCCCAGAATTCCGTCCGCACCGATATGG
>JADMKQ010000182.1:8882-13502 GCA_015478735.1 Sphingorhabdus sp.
ATCAGACTGCCGTGGCTGGTCGATCCCAGAGTCAATTCGGGGACATAGACCATATCAACGATGCTGCTACCGGCGATGCTCATCAATTCTGCCGGCTCCTCGGCGCGCAATTCCAGCATATTTGCAAGCTTGCGCGACAGGACTGTGCGTTCTGCACCGGTATCGATGACGAAAGAAAACGGCCCGCGCCCTTCTATGCTGACAGGGACGGTCATCCGCTGCGCGCGGTCCTTGTCAATCGGGACAATCTCACCTTCCGGCTTCGTCAGGCTACCGGGTTCAACCGGTTGTCCGAGCGGCACCGGATAGGCCATGACCAAAGCGGCCGCAGCGGCCATGACGAGCGAACTGGTGGATAATATTGGCATCCTGCTCTCCGGATATTTCTGAACCAGATTACTACCAGGGTCTTATCTGGTCCTGGTCACTGACGGGCAGAACCTGGCCGACTATCATGGTCCGAATATCTCTGGAATCATTCTATCACTAAAACGGCTTTTCCCAAAATAATATCATTTCGCGGACTTCATGTTGGTCTTCATAATATTGTGTGCAAATCAATATTTCTCACTATGATAGCAAACAGATATGATTGAATCAGAGCGCCCCCAATATGGTATCGAACGGCTGTTTGTGCTGGCGCTTTTGCTTATCATTACGCTGGCTTTTGCGCTGTTGGTCGAACCGTTTTTCGGGGCGATTCTCTGGGCCGTAGTGGTCGCAGTGCTGTTTCAGCCGGTTTATAAACGGATATTGGGCTGGCTCCCCTCGCGCAGCAATACGGCGGCTGCACTGACGCTGATCCTTGTCATCCTGCTGGTGATCGTGCCCTTGATCCTGCTCGGCATTGCGCTGGTGGGAGAGGCGACCAGCGCCTATGCCAGCATACAGGCCGGTGCGATTGATTTTGGCGGGTTTTTTGTCGACATTCAAAGCAGGCTTCCGGACTGGCTGCAAACCCAGCTTGATAAGCTGGGCTATGGGGATTTTGCGACCTTTCGCCCGCGGATAGAAGAAGCGATTGGCAAAAGTCTGGAGTTCATCATCGCCCAGGCATTCAACGTCGGGCAAGGCGTGTTCCGGCTGGTGCTTGCGCTCGGCGTGATGCTCTATCTGACTTTCTTCCTGCTGCGCGACGGGCGCGGTCTGGTCGAGAAAATCGGCCAGCTTGTCCCGCTGTCACCGAACAAGAGCCGCGTTTTGAGCGAAAAGTTTTTCGTCGTCATCATCGCGACGATCAAGGGCAGCTTCGTCATCGCCTTGATGCAAGGGGCGGTTGGCGGGTTTGTTTTCTGGGTGCTCGGTATTCAGGGCGCATTGCTCTGGGCTGTGCTCATGGCCGCCTGTTCGCTGATCCCTGCGATCGGAACCGGCTTTGTCTGGGTTCCGGTAGCGATCTATCTGCTCGTCACCGGATCGGTGTGGGAGGGGACTGTGCTGCTCCTTACGGGGATTTTCATCATCAGCATGATCGACAATCTGGTCCGCCCGGTACTAGTTGGCCGGGACACGCGCATGCCCGATTATGTCGTGCTGATCTCGACGCTGGGCGGGCTCAGCCTGTTCGGCTTTAACGGCATTGTGATCGGCCCGCTTGTCGCCGCCCTGTTCATCGCGGTGTGGCACATGTTCGCCGAAATGAACAAGGCCGAAAAAGGGCTGAATAACGCCTGATAGGGTAAAGGCTTAATGCCCGACCGTTTCCCCGCGTTTCAGCCCGCTTGCGGCCAGTTGCTCGTCAATCTGGTTCATCAGCCGTTCCAGCCCGTCTTCGGACTTTGCCTCGGCGCGGGCGACCAGAACATCCTGCGTATTGGAAGCGCGTAGCAGCCACCATCCGTCATCGGTATTGACGCGCGCGCCGTCCGTATTGTTCACATCGGCCCCGCTTGCCTTCAACCGCTCCAGAATCTCGTCGATCACGGCGAATTTGCGGGCTTCATCAACCTGAAAGCGCATTTCCGGCGTGTTGATCATCTCTGCCATGTCGCTGCGGAGCTGCGTCACGCTCTTGCCGATATTCGTAGCCGCCTGAATCAGGCGCACCGCGGCATAAGGCGCATCGTCAAAACCGTAATAATCATGTTTGAAGAACACATGCCCGCTCATTTCCCCGGCGAGGGGCGAGTCAACTTCCTTCATTTTGGATTTGATCAGGCTATGCCCGGTTTTCCACATCAGCGGCTTGCCGCCCAATGCCGCGATCCGGTCATAGAGCGCCTGTGAAGCCTTCACATCGGCGATAATCGTTGCGCCGGGTTCGGATTTAAGCACATCTTCGGCATAGATTTGCAGCAACTGGTCACCCCAGATCACGCGCCCTTCCCCGTCAATCGCGCCGATGCGGTCGCCGTCACCATCAAAGGCCACTCCGAAATCGAGGCTTTTGCCCGCGACAAGCGCCTTGAGGTCGGCCAGATTCTTTTCCTCAGTAGGGTCGGGATGATGATTGGGGAAAGTGCCATCGACTTCAGTAAACAGCAGATGATGTTCACCGGGCAGCAACGCGGTGAGCTTTTCAATCACCGGCCCCGCTGCGCCGTTGCCCGCGTCCCATCCGACTTTCATCGCGTTGCCGGTAAAGTTTTTCACCAGCCGGGCGACATATTCGTCCATGATTTCCATGCGGTCGATGGTCCCGACAGCATCATCCGCCGCCGTTTCCCAGTCGCCGCTCGCCGCCATCGCGCCCAGTTTCTGGATGTCTTCGCCAAAAAATGGCCGTCCCTGAAACACCATTTTGAAGCCGTTATAATTGGCGGGATTATGGCTGCCGGTTATCTGGATGCCGCCCTGAACCTGTTCTAACACACATTCGGCATAATAGAGCATCGGCGTCGGCCCCATGCCAACGGAAATGGCATCCACCCCGGCATCGTTCAACCCTTCGATCAGCGCATCTTCCAGCATCGGTGAGCTGGTGCGCCCGTCATAGCCGGTGACAACTGCCGATCCCCCTGCCCGCGCGATCAACGTGCCAAAGCCCCGGCCAATGGCATAAGCATCATCATTGCCCAGCGTTTCACCGATAATGCCGCGAATATCATATTCCCTCAGGCTGGTTGGGTGAAATTCGTGGGATTGCTGTTCGGTCATGGCTGTTTCCTTTGGGAAGCGGATGGGGACAGTCGGTTTGGCCAGAATATGGTCGGACAAGGCTGGCGCGTTAATAGAAAGTTCGTGCGGTAAAATCCAGCCTGTTCAGCCACGCTGTTGCGTTCTGGTGCCGGACACAGAGTGGCGGGTAGAATGAGGGCTTTAATGGTGCGCCGTCTGCGCTGCTTCCAGCAAAAGATCGCGGGCGCGGTTTATCTGCCGGGCCAGCTTCTCATCGCCGCCGCGATCCGGATGATGCGCCGTCAGGTGTGACCGCCAGGCTGCATTGATAGCTGCCCGGTCAGCGTCTTTGCCGACACCCAGTAAAGACCGCGCTTGCTCCAGCTCCTGAGCATCCGGTGCGGGTTGAGCTCTGGAATGATCCTGCCTTCCGGCTTTGTGGATGCCGAGAATTTTCGAGCCGCTCCATGCCATTGCGGCTGCGATCACGCCGCCGCCGACCAGCCAGTTTCCGCCCCGGCACAGATTGACACCGATCAGGGCAACCGCGACGGCAAGCCAGTCATTCGCTCCCATATTCTTTGCGCGGCCCGACAGGATGAGGGCTGCGATCACCGCACCGCTCAGAACCAGCATGAAGGTCATGAATTATGCCACAAGCTGCGGCTTGCCAAAGGCCGGCTGGCCTCCTTCCGGTTGCGGCAGGGCGAGATGTTTAATCAGTTCGCGCAATTCCTGACGCGCCGCGATATGGCTGGTGGCAAGCCGGCCCAGATGTTTCTTGTCCAGCATGGTCAGCCCGGCGGGGAACAGCTCGCGGAAAATAACCCGCTCACCCAGCCCCGGAATCACGCGAAAGCCCACGCGCTGCGACAATTCGGTCAGCGCGCTGATGACGCGCTGCATATTATGCGCCTCGACATGCTGGGTGCGGTTCCGCAGCACGACCCAGTCCACGCTTTGTCCATCGGCCTTGGCGCGGGTCTTACGCGCTTCCCAGATCAGTTCGGCGTAGAAGCTGAGCTTGCTGACCTTGAACGTTTCCGGGTCCACCTGACCGATAAGGTCAAAATCGACAAAGCTGTCATTCATCGGCGTGACCAGCGTATTGGCCTGCGTCGCAACATAGCGCGCAAATTCGTCATCACGGCCCGGCGTGTCATAGAGCATGAAGTCAACGCCGTGGCTCATCTGCTCGCTCAATTGCTGAAGCTGATCGACATTGTCACCCTGAAATACTTCAAAAAACGGTTGCGGAATCTCTATGTTCATCCGCTCCATCGTCGCCTTGCGGTTTTCCAGATAGCGATAGATTGTGCGTTGCCGCGGATCGAGATCAATGACCCCGACCTTATGCCCCTGATAAGCCAGCGCTACGGCCACATGCACGGCGGTCGTGGATTTGCCGGTCCCGCCTTTTTCATTGGCAAAGACTATATGATGCGCTTTGCGGTCAGCCATTTGTTTCTTTACCCCTATGTCGGCAACTATGCCCTCGTGCCGGTCTTAACCCAACAGGCGCTGCTAATTCAAACGCCATTTACAGAAAAGCCGCGTGAAAAT
>JADMKQ010000183.1 GCA_015478735.1 Sphingorhabdus sp.
GAATCATCTGGACAAGGCCCGAACAATCCAGCCCGTCGCCGCTGCGTCCGCCCCATAAATAAGGCGCGCCGATAAGCTGCTCGGCAAAGGCGACGCTATTGTTCCGGCTGTCAAAAACACGCTTGGCACCAATTTCCTGTACATGGCGGATGTGGACCCAGCCCTTGCCGGTTTTCAGGAATTGGCCGCACTCGCTTGGCTTCCCGCAAGCCAGCTTTGCGCCCATGGGCAAGCGTTTCATTACGCCGGATTTAATATCAGGCTCGATGAATATCAGGGCCGCCCGTGCTGAAATCAAATGTGTTGGCTGCGGCGTTTTATGCTGATGCTGCAACGCATGGACCGGCAGATAACCGACATAACCGTCATGTTCGCAATAGCCCCAGGCCCAGTCCCCGACAACATCGAGAAGCTGGAAATCTTCACCGTGCAAGAGTTCCGACACGGCTTCGTGATTCTTGCCACCTTGCTTGCGGATCATGGCCTTTGGCGCGGAGCAGCGCATAGGCATTGGCTCGGCATAATGCGGCGCAAACATTTTTCCGGCCAACGCAATATCGGCAAGATCACCGCGATGCGCTGTGGTCCGCGGATCAAAGCCTTCTTCGGGACCGCGCAGCGAAAATTTTGCACGCGCTGCGATTTCTCCGGTTTTCATATCCCCGATAACATTCATTATTTCTATTACCCTATTTACGGCTTACGCCGCAACTGCGCGGATGCAGGCGCTTTAACGATTTGGTGCCAATATTCCCGCCCTTAAACGAGGAATAGCGTTTTAATCAAGCAGCGATGCGCTGCGCCTATGCGCTGTAACGCGCTTTCAGATAGTTCCAACTTGCCCGCAATCCCAGTGCTTCTCCTCCTTTTGGTCGCCCTGCCTTGCTGGTCGGTCGCCACGCATAGGTATCAAAATGCACCCATGCTGTATCATCGGAGACAAATTTTTGCAGGAACAGTGCAGCGGTTATGCAGCCTGCAAACGATCCCGAAGCGACGTTATTGGTATCGGCAATCGTGCTGTTGAGGCCGCCTTCATAGCGGGACCATAACGGCATGCGCCACAAAGGATCGTCTTCCGCTTCCCCGCCCTGGATCAAACCGGCGGCTACATCATCATCATTGCTGAACAGAGCCGGCAAATCCGGTCCCAATGCAACCCGCGCTGCGCCGGTCAGCGTTGCAAAATCAATGATCAGTTCCGGCTCCTCTTCCCCTGCCAGCGTCAGTGCATCACCCAGAACCAGACGACCTTCCGCATCGGTATTGCCAATTTCGACCGTTAGACCTTTACGGCTGTTCAATATATCACCGGGGCGCAAGGCCCGTCCGTCAATCGCATTTTCAACCGCCGGGACCAACAAGTGAAGCCGCACCGGCAGTTTCGCTTCCATCACCATTTTGGCCAGAGCAATAGCATGGGCAGCGCCGCCCATATCCTTTTTCATCAACAGCATGCCAGCGGGCGATTTCATCGAAAGTCCGCCGCTATCAAAACACACGCCTTTGCCGACCAGGGCAATTTTCGGATGGTCCGCCTTGCCCCATTTCAGCTCGATCAGACGCGGTGCATGATCGCGCATGGCTGCTTTTCCGACGCCGTGGATCATCGGGAAGTTTTTCTCTAGCACATCGCCGCGCGTTATATTCAGCTCTGCACTATGTTTTGAGCCGAGCTTTGTGACAATATCCTCTATCTTGTCCGGGCCCATATCCGCCGCGGGGATATTGACCATATCGCGCACCAGCGCCGTGGCTTCCGCCTGCCGGACCGCTTCATCGATCTGGCTGATTTCATCCTTTACCAGCAAGACGCTTGGCCCCTGTTTATCCGGCAACTCCTTATACTGGTCAAACTCGTGCTGCGGGATCAGCCAGCCGAACAGCGCGCCTTTTGCACTCGCTCCGTCCAGCCGGTATTTGCCCTCTGGCAATTTGCCGCCCAGCTTGGCCAGTGCCCACGGGTCAAGCTTTTTATGGTCGGCAACACCCGCAACCACGGTAAAATCACCCTGCTCTGCTTCGCTCTTGTCCTTTGCGGTGAGGACAGGAAGGATCAGATAGGATTCCGGGTTCGCGACAAATTTATAAGCCGTCACGATGCTACGGATACTATCGGGCTGGTCCTTGAGCCAGTCTTCAAAAATGTTTCCATCCAGTATCCGGATGGTGCGTGCGGGCTGGCCTTTATCGGCCTCGATCAATGCGTTAAAATCTGTCATCTTCACGCTATAACCGCACTCTGGTTTGAACGCGAGAACCTATTCAACTGCCTGTTCAGTGCCTTACCCAGACCGTTACCCAAGTTTTTATTCTGCCGCCTCCATGGTCAGCTCTTCCTCGGCAGAAGCCACGCTATTGGGGCCGTAAAACTGGATCACGCCATCATCCACCGGCTCTTTCAGCAGAACTTTCTTGTCATAGAGATAGTCCTGATTGAGCTTCCACGGCATTTGCGTGCTGTTGCGCGGCAATTCGTTGATGGAGCGCAGGATATAGC
>JADMKQ010000184.1 GCA_015478735.1 Sphingorhabdus sp.
TGCTACGCATGGCCCCAACGACAGATGGAACGGCTGCATCGAGGAACGCGATACATATTCCAGCATTGAAGCAACAACCAATGCCATACCGGCCAATGCTTATGATCTGGATATTGACCTTATTCCTTCCAGCAAGGCAACACGCTGGCGTCCTTATTGGCAAGGTGTCGAATATCGTCGCAGCGGTAGCCTTGTATCATCCTCAGAATGTCCTGCTCCCGGCAGGCGACTTGCATCATATCCAACCTATGATTCAAGCGGTACCGATAGTGATGGCAATGTAATTACCGGCAATCTGCAGACTTACATTAATGGCTTAAGTCCTGCCGGTAATACAAACCATACTATCGGAATGATCTGGGGAGCCCGCTTCCTGTCCGGGTCGGGCTTATTCGCAACCGAGAATTCAAAAACGAAAAACGGTTTTAACATTTCCCGTCATCTGGTCTTCATGACGGATGGCGATCTGAATGTGTTTCACAATCGATATAATGTTTATGGTTATAACGAACTGGACGGTCGCCTGGGCCCCACATGGATCGGGCAAACTGAGTATGAAAAACGGCAGGCACAACGTTTCCAGCTAATGTGTAGCGCGGCAAAGGCGAAGGGGATCACCGTTTGGACAATCCAGTTTACCGCCTCTTCAACAGTAGGAGCAAACCTGCGGAACTGTGCCAGCAGTCCGAAACACGCAGCAGCAGCGACGAGTAACGAAGCACTCAAAAGCGCCTTTGGTAATATTGCCAAAACCATCGGTGGTCTGAGGTTGTCCAAATGACCTGGTTCAGCAAACAAAAGCGGAGCATTGTCCGAAACGAAGACGGCGCGACGCTGATGGAATTTGGTCTTGTCGTCGGTCCGTTGATGATGATCCTGCTTGGCATTATGGACCTCGGCTATCAAAGCTATCTGGATACGCTTGCCAAATCCAAACTGCACGAAGTCGCGCGTGATGCGTCAACTGGCGAGATGACTGTCGAGCAAATCGAGATGGCGATTGAGGACGGTCTGGATGCGCTCACATTAAAAGACGCGAAAGTGACTGTCACGGTCAAAAGCTATTTTGATTTTACCAATATCGGTAAGCCGGAAAAGCTGACTGTGGATACCAACCGCAATGGTGAAATTGATCCCGGCGACTGTTATATCGACAATAATAAAAACGGCGTGTTCGACGTAGACTATGGCATCCCCGGAACTGGCGGCCCTGATGACATCGTAAGCTATCAGATCGGTATCGAAACAAAGCGCCTGTTTCCTTTGGCAAAAATGTTCGGGTGGAGCGAAAACATGACAAGCTCCAACAGCACCGCCGTTCGCAATCAACCTTACGGCGCGCAGGTCGATTTGGTCGAAACATGTGAGTCAGCGTTATGATATTAAAAGCAGCAAGAACACGCGTCATGGCCTTTTCCGGCAAGTTTCGGAATCTTGGTCTAGTCAAAGACACTAGCGGATTGGCTCTGATCGAGTTTGCATTTACCGCGCCCATCCTGCTGACTGTAGGCCTGACAGGGTTGGAAACAGCGCATCTGGCTACATCGCACATGCAGGTAAGCCAGATCGCAATGCTGGCAGCCGACAACGCTTCGCGCGCACGCGAAAGTATCGACGAAGCTGATATTCGCGAGATTTTCACCGGGCTCGACATGACCGGCGACAGCATTATTTTCTCTGAAAACGCTCGGGTCATTCTGTCCAACTTTGAACATAACGGAAAGTCCGGTTCCAGGGAGGGCTATTGGATCAGGTGGCAGCGCTGCTATGGCGGGAACACCAAATATAGCTCCAGCTTTGGCGAGGAAAATGACACATCGGAAAATGGGGCCAGCGGATCGTTAAACTACAACCCCGATCTTGAAGACGGAATCGGGCCGGTGGGCAATAAATTGACAGCGTCGGGTACAAGCGGAGTCAATTTCGTCGAAGTCATCTATGACTACAAACCACTGGTATCCGAACGCTTCTTTGGCGATGTTGTCATCCGTTATCAAAGCGCATTTGTCGCACGCGAACGCGACGACCACGCGCTTCGCAATGCGAGCGGCATTCCGGCATCACAGCTTTGGACATGCGACGTTTATGCGACGATTGACAACCCTCCGGGAAGTTGATCCTCCCCGGCTGGTTATTTCGGCCTAAACCTTATCGATAGCAAACCTTCTTCACCGCCTCGATAATCCGGGCGCTGTCGATCAGGGCTGCTTTCTCCAGATTGGCTGCATAAGGCAGCGGCACATCTTCGTTGGTAACACGCAGTACCGGTGCGTCGAGATCGTCGAACCCTTTTTCCATGCACAGTGCGATAATCTCGCTGGAGATAGAGCAAGTAGGCCAGCCTTCTTCGGCAACCACAAGACGATTGGTCTTCGCCAGGCTCTTGAGCACGGTTTCGGTGTCCAAGGGGCGCAAGGTGCGAAGATCGACAACCTCTGCGTCTATCCCCTCATCTGCCAGCACATCCGCTGCTTCAAGTGCCAGACCGACGCCAATCGAATAGCTCACGATCGTGACATCAGCGCCTTCTCTCACGATCCGCGCTTTGCCGATGGGCAGGACATAATCGTCCATGTCGGGGATCTCGAAAGAACGCCCGTAAAGCAGCTCATTCTCAAGGAATATGACCGGATCGGGTGAACGGATCGCCGCTTTCAGCAAGCCTTTTGCATCCGCTGCATCATAAGGTGCAATCACGATCAGGCCCGGAACGTGGGCATACCATGAAGCATAGTTTTGGCTATGCTGCGCTGCCACGCGCGATGCCGCGCCATTGGGGCCGCGGAAAACCATCGGACAGCGCATCTGGCCACCCGACATATAATTGGTTTTGCCCGCAGAGTTGATAATCTGGTCAATGGCCTGCATGGCAAAGTTGAAAGTCATGAACTCGACAATGGGTTTCAGACCGCTCATGGCGGCACCGACACCAATTCCGGCAAAACCATGCTCGGTAATCGGTGTATCGATCACGCGCTTGCCGCCAAATTCCTCAAGTAGTCCTTGCGTGACCTTATAAGCGCCCTGATATTCAGCGACCTCTTCGCCCATCACGAAAACAGTATCATCTGCACGCATTTCTTCGGCCATTGCATCGCGCAAGGCTTCACGAACCGTGATTGTGACCATCGCAGTGCCTTCCGGAACATCCGGATCATCCGCGCGGGAAACCTTGGCCGCAGGAGCCTCTTTAGTGATTTCGGGAGCATCTTCCGGCTCGGACTCAGTTTCCGATTCTGATTTTTCTTCCGGTTCTTCGTCCGATGCCTGTTCCGTCTCTTTGCTGGAATCAGAGTCCGAACTTTCGGCGTCACTTTCGTCTTCGCTCGACATTTCCGCGATAACCGTTCCGACCTTCACGCCATCCGTGCCTTCTGCGACGGTGATCTTGGTAATCGTGCCCTCGTCAACCGCTTCGAATTCCATCGTTGCCTTGTCGGTTTCAATCTCCGCGAGAATGTCGCCGGAGCTGACCTCATCGCCTTCTTTAACCAGCCATTTGGCAAGCGTGCCTTCTTCCATAGTGGGCGACAGTGCGGGCATTTTAATTTCAATAGCCATCAATATTGCTCCACCAAAACGTCAGTATAAAGTTCAGCCAGTTCTGGTTCGGGCGATTCCTCGGCAAAATCCGCCGCCTCCATCACCGTCTTGCGTACTTTTTTGTCCAGAGCTTTCAAATCTTCTTCCTTGACCCCTTGTTTCAACAATATGGCTTTCAACCCTTCGATCGGGTCAGATTTTTCGCGCACATCCTGCACTTCATCACGACTGCGATATTTTGCCGGGTCGGACATGGAGTGGCCGCGATAGCGATAGGTCTTGAGTTCGAGCAACACTGGCCCTTTGCCGCTGCGCACAAATTTCAATGCTTCTTCAGCCGCTCCGCGAACAGCAAGAACGTCCATCCCATCAACCTGCACACCGGGAATACGGAAACTTTCGCCTCGCCGGTAAAGCTGGTCCTCAGCAGAGGAGCGATTAACGCTGGTGCCCATCGCATATTGGTTATTTTCGATCACGTAAACGACTGGCAGCTTCCAGAGTTCCGCCATATTGAAGCTCTCGTAAACCTGACCCTGGTTTGATGCACCGTCACCAAAATAGGTGAGGCATACGCCGCCATCTTCTTTATATTTATGCCCGAAGGCCAGACCCGTTCCCAAGGACACCTGTGCGGCTACAATTCCGTGCCCGCCGTAAAAGCCATGCTCGACAGAGAACATGTGCATCGATCCGCCTTTGCCCTTTGATATGCCCGATGCCCGGCCCGTAAGCTCCGACATGACGATATTGGGATCAATTCCGCAGGCCAGCATGTGTCCATGGTCGCGGTAACCGGTAATCACGCTGTCTTTGCCCGGCTCGATAGCCGATTGCAGCCCGGTAACCACCGCTTCCTGCCCGATATAGAGATGGCAAAAACCGCCTATAAGACCGAGGCCATAAAGCTGCCCTGCTTTCTCCTCAAAGCGGCGGATGAGCAGCATCTGCTCGTAAAATTGCATGAGTTCAGCCTTATCGGCCTTGTAGATCGGTGTTTTTAACGTCGGTAAACGGCTAGATGCCCGCGCCGGAGCTTTTTTAGATGCAGCCGGCGTTTTAGCGGGCGCTCGTTTGGCGGGGGCATTTGCGGTTGATGAAGCTTTCTGGGGAGATTTAGCCACGCTTGCAATTTCCTGTCTTATTTAATTATTTTCCTACCATAACATATAGGATGAATTTCCCAAGCCCTATACGCTTGGAATAGAGACAAAAATGCCGTTCATCAGGCGAACTATTTAAGAGGAACGATAATCTCGTCAGGGTGGACAAAATTGCCCTCTTTACGGAGCAATTCGCCAACCAGATCAGGGTCTGCACCAGCAGGGTCCAGCAGATTCACCCGGTTCTTTAATGCTGCGCGCTGCTTTTCCAGCTTCGCAAGCTGCTTGCTGCGGTTATCTAATGCGGCACGATATTCACCCCAGGCCAGAACACCTGTAGGACCAAGGACGGCATAGCCCGCAATGGCGAGCAGAACCAATAGCGCAAATCCGGGTCCGATTGCCGCTTTGATTAAACCACCAGTTTTCCCTTTACGCGCCATATCTCTCTTGAATCAGAATATCTATCTACTGGCAAGCAGATTAACACTTTTTAACCGGTAAAACCCAGTAAAAACTGGGGCCCGCGCGTCAAAACGGCATATTGGAAAGACCAACTGGCGATGACCTACTTTAGTAAAGGAAGATCACCGCCAGACAGTTTTATCGCAGAAAATACGGTTCAGGAAAAAATTGAACGTCCCGCATAATGGGCAACGCCTTCCAATTCTTCCTCGATACGGATGAGCTGGTTATATTTTGCAAGCCGGTCCGAGCGTGCAAGGCTACCCGTTTTGATCTGGCCGCAATTGGTTGCAACGGCAAGGTCAGCAATGGTTGCATCTTCTGTTTCACCAGAACGATGCGACATAACCGCTGTATAGGATGCGTTCTGCGCCATCCGGACAGCTTCCAGTGTTTCAGACAGTGTGCCGATCTGGTTGACCTTTACCAGCAGGCTGTTGGCCAGTCCGTCTTTAATGCCTTGGGACAGGCGCGCAGGGTTTGTGACAAACAAATCGTCACCGACCAGTTGCACATTGTCACCCACGGCGTCGGTCAATAGTTTCCAGCCCTCAAAGTCATCTTCGGACATGCCGTCCTCGATCGACTTGATGGGATAATCCTTGCAAAGTTCAGCCAGGTAATCGGACATTTCAGCAGGCGACAAAATCTTGCCTTCACCCGAAATGTGATATTTGCCGTCCTTGAAAAACTCGGTCGCAGCACAATCCAGCGCCAGGACAACTTCGTCTCCGGCTTTAAAACCGGCTTTACCGATAGAGGCCATGACAAAATCAAGCGCATCGCGTGTCGAACCTAGATTAGGGGCAAAGCCGCCTTCATCGCCAACCGCAGTGGCCAGACCTTTTTCAGCAAGACCGGATTTCAGCGTATGAAAAATCTCTGCCCCCCAACGCACAGCCTCGGCAATGCTGCCAGCGCCCACTGGCATGATCATGAATTCCTGAAAGTCGATAGGATTGTCCGCATGCTCGCCGCCGTTGATGATGTTCATCATCGGAACCGGCATGACGCGAGCGGAAACGCCGCCGATATAACGATAGAGCGGCAAACCACGCGCATCGGCTGCTGCCTTTGCGGTGGCAAGGCTGACACCCAGCAAAGCATTGGCACCAAGCCGGCTCTTATTTTCCGTGCCATCCAGCGCGATCATAACAGAATCGATTTCTTCCTGATCCTCTGCATCATAGCCAAGCAATGCTTCGGTCAGTTCGCCATTAACAGCTTCAACAGCTTTCAGAACACCTTTGCCAAGATACTTGCTCTTGTCGCCATCGCGCAATTCTACCGCTTCATATGCACCGGTGGACGCACCTGACGGGACTGCTGCACGGCCAAAGCTGCCATCTTCCAACAGGACATCCACTTCAACCGTCGGGTTGCCGCGGCTGTCCAAAATCTGGCGGGCGTGAATATCTAAAATGGCGGTCATAGCGCGTTGCTCCTGCGAAGATTGTCGTTGCGCTGCCCTTATCGCGCCCACATGAACAAGGCAATGCGCGAAGCATGGATTATCGAATCTTCCATAAATATTTTCAAAAACGCGCTATCCAACCCATGAACCAAGCACTTGATTCATAGTGAACATGCACCATTTTAATGCTAGGGAATAGAAGATCGATTACATAATACCGTCCAGAATATGCGATATTTTTTTTAAGGAAGGGATTTTGAAAATGGCCACCGACGACGAAAACAACACCACCCCGAATATTACCCCTGATACCACGCCGACCGCTAAAAAAGCAGCGGCAAAACCTGCTGCAAAAAAGCCTCAGTCCACACGCACTACCCAGGCTAAATCAGCTACCAAATCAACGCCTGCCAAAGGTATTGATGTCAGCCAGTCCGCTACGTCAAAACCTTCTGCTCCCTTGAAGACAGGCGCAACGCGCGCTGCCACTTCCAATAGCGGCGATGACACTGACCTTAAGGGCCGTGCCGCCAATACGGTGCGCACTGCGGCAAACGAAGGCAAGAGCATGGCTGGCGAGGCCATAGGTAGCCTCGGCAATATGCTTGAGAACAGCGCCAAGACCATTGATGAAAATCTGGGCGAGAAATATGGCAATTATGCTCGCTCTGCTGCAGATTCCGTGTCTTCCTTTGCTAACAAGGTCAACAGCAAGGATGTTGATGAAATGGTCGAAGACGCACGCGAATTTGTCCGCAAGAAACCTGCTATTGCTATTGGTGCAGCCGCTGTGGTTGGCTTGCTCGTATCGCGTCTCATCAAGTCGGGAATGGATGATCGCGCGTAATTCGCACGGCGCACATATTGTGTCTCACCAGCTCCGTTTTGATAAAGATGGATTATAGATGTTGGACAATAAAAACGTGGACGTAGAAAGCCCGCATCCTTCCGAAACGGGAGAGCAGGACGATCGAGCCCATGAAGCCGCTTCGGACGATAAATCGATCAAGATGCAGATGACCGATCTTGTCGATGATGTCCGCAAACTGGCTGAAGCAGAGCTTGAATATTACCGGATTAAATTGTCCGTCAATATGGCCGCGACCAAGACCGTTGTGCTTCTGTTCAGCGCGGCTGCCATTATTGCTGTTATCGGTGCGATTGCACTGATCCTTGGTATCTTGTTGATCCTGACGCATTACTGGGGGCCAGTGGCGGCGACCTGCCTGTTGACCGGCGCGGCCCTGCTCATCGCAACGGTTCTGACGAACATGGCTCTCACGCGGGCTCGCAAATTACCTCTGGATGAAAATGACCAATGACCCAAAAAAATGACGATATATTCCGGTTGCGCTCACTGGCCATAGAAAAGCAGCAGGCACGCAATACGCTGCGTGAGGACCTGTCTGATGCAAAGGAGCGGCTACGCCCTTCAAATCTGATTCAGGAAGCCAAGAACAAAACGCTGGATCAGGTTCACAAAACCGGTGAAGGAGCAATTCAGGGGATGAAAGATCATCCCGGTAAGGTGGCCTCTGTTGCTGCGGTTGCTGCATTAGTGGCGCTTCGTAAACCGCTGGCCAAACATTATAACAATCGCAAGTCGGCCAATAGTGCCGATGAGCAGAGTGATGCCGAGGAATGAACCATGAGTAAATTATCCGAGAATATTGAAAAAGCCCGCACTGCGTCGCGTGAACGGTTTGACAGCGCCAAGGAAAAAGCAGGCGACGGCGCCGGTGTCGCCCTTGAAAAAATGTCCGAGAGCAAACAGCGTGCTGCGGCTCTTCTGGGCGATGGCAAGGCAAAAGCTGCTGAAGGTGTTGCCACTACCAGGGAGATGGCAAAAACCGCGGTCAGCAAGTCGGAAGAAACAGTTACCAAAAACCCCCTCGCCGTCGTGGCTGGCGGATTGGTGCTAGGTGTGCTGGTTGGCGCTCTTCTTCCCAAAAGCAAAGCCGAAACAAAATATGTCGGTGGTACGGGCAGAAAGATCAACGAAACCGCCAAAAAAGCCTATGTTGCCGCCAAAGATGCCGGGCAGCAGCAGATTGAAACGCTGGGCCTTGGTAAGGATACGGTTCAAAATCAACTCAAAGATCTGCTTGGAAAAGTGATCGAAACTGTTAAGAGCGCCGCCGAAGCTGCAAGCGATGCTATCAAAACCGATAGGTCGGCCAAATAATCTAACGAACAGGAAAACCCATGAGCACTAACAGCAAAATTCATCTGGTCATGGGAGGGCGGGTAAAGGATCCGCGCGGTTTGGATTTCGAAAATCTGGACCAGGTGGATCTTGTCGGCGTCTACCCCAATTACGAAGAAGCCGAAGAAGTCTGGCGCTCCAACGCCCAGCGCACGGTGGATGATGCAGAGATGAAATATGTCATCGTGCATTTACACAGGTTGCTGGAACCGGAATTACCTGCTGCCGATTGAAGCAAGTCCCAAGCTGAAAATCAGGCGCCCTTAAAACGCCATAATAACAGTGGTCGGGTTGCGATCAATCCGGCTACAAAGCCGCCGATATGGGCGAAGATCGCGATCCTGGTCACGCCGCCATAAGTCGCAATCCCGATCATGAACTGGATACCGATCCACGCAGCGGTCAGCCAGACGATCCGCACGACATAGCCCGGAACAGGGCCAATCGGCTTAACCTCGTTTCGGGCAGACAAAAGCGCATAGGCCGCCAATATGGCTGATATTGCTCCGCTGGCACCGATGACCGGGTTAACGGACTGGCTGTTAAACAGATATTCCGCCACCGCCGCCGAATAAGCGCCCAGCACATAGAGAAAAGCCAGCAATTTGGCGCCCAGCACCTGCTCGACAAGGCGTCCGCAGAATATCAGCATCAGCATATTGAACGCGATATGCAGGAACCCTGCGTGCAGAAATGCCGATGAAATCGGGGTCAGCCACGCAGGGACCAATGCGCCAAATGACTCCAGCGCAGGATAGCCCTCGCCGCTCCACCGTATCGGGAAGAACCCGCCGCGCAGAACCGCGTCATATTGCCATCCGGAAATCCAGAGCAACAGGAAGATCACCACATTCGCGATGACCAGCCCGTTGGTCAGCTTTCCATCCTGCATGTTCATGTCAGATCAAATGAATTCGATCTTTTCGAGCAGGTAATATTTCTCGCCAGACGGAACGGTGACTTCAATTTCGTCACCGACGCTGCGACCGATAAAGGCACGGCCGATCGGGCTGTTATAGCTGATCTTGCCCTGCTTCACATCTGCTTCGGCCTGACCGACAAGCTGGTATTTCACAACTTTGTCATCTTCGTCGAGTAGAGTCAGAGTCGCACCGAAGACTGCCTTGTCACCGGATAAAGTCGTGGGATCGATCACCTGCGCACGGCTCAGCTTGTCTTCGATGTCGCTGATGGTCGCTTCGACCTGCCCCTGGCGCTCTTTCGCAGCGTGATATTCGGCATTTTCCGACAAGTCACCATGCGCGCGCGCTTCTTCAATGGCGTCCACAATCCGCGGACGCTCTTCTTTCAGCACCCTCAGTTCAGCTTCAAGCTTTGCATGACCTTCGGCCAGCATAGGTACTTTTTCCACAGCCATCTTGGCGTTCCTTCGTAAATTCGCAGCGGATTTTACCCCGCTGCGTCAAAAAAACTATATTCCCGGCGCGCTCCTTTATGGTGACGCCCGCAGTAAGACAGAATGTCGGAGAATTATTCCTGCGATGCCTTATAATAAGACTGAAGCGCACGAACTTCAAGAGTCTCCTCTCGCAAGGCCGCAATTGCTTGCATAGCCGCGACACTAGCCGTTGCTGTTGTGAAATAAGGGATTTTCCCCGACAACGCACCGGCTCTGATAGACTTGGAGTCTTTTAGCGACTGCCAACCCTCAGTAGTGTTAAAAATCAGGTCAATGTCCTGATCGATCATCCGGTCCACAATATGCGGCCGCCCTTCGGCGACTTTGTTGACCTTTTCGACCTTTATGCCTTGCGCGGAGAGATATTCGGCAGTGCCGCTGGTCGCAATAATATTAAAGCCCAGTTTTTCCGCCAGCCTGATCGCCGGTTCAACCACCTTCTTGTCGGTATCCTTGACCGAAACAAACAGTGTTCCGCCATCCGGCAATATGCTGCCCGCGCCCAATTGTGCCTTCGCAAAAGCAATCGCAAAGCTTTTGTCTATGCCCATCACTTCGCCGGTCGATTTCATTTCCGGCGACAAAGCGGGGTCAACACCGGCAAAGCGGTTAAACGGGAATACTGCTTCTTTTACAGCAATATAATCGATATGCCTGTCAATTACCGGCAAGTCTTTCAGCTTCTCTCCGGCCATAACGCGCGATGCGATCTTGGCAATCGGCACGCCTATCGCCTTGGCGACAAAAGGCACGGTCCGGCTTGCGCGCGGATTGACTTCGATAAGATAGACTTCGCCATCTTTCACCGCGAACTGGATGTTCATCAGCCCGCGCACCTTCAGTCCAAAAGCCAGCGCTTCTGTCTGACGCTCCATCTCGGCGATAATATCATCGCTCAGATTATAAGGCGGGATGGTGCAGCCGCTGTCGCCGCTATGGACGCCCGCTTCCTCGATATGCTGAAGCACACCGCAAACGACGACTTCATCACCGTCGCAAATGGCATCAACATCGACCTCAACCGCATCACGCAGATATTGATCCACCAAAACCGGGCTGTCTCCAGACACTTGCACCGCAGTGTTGATATAATCTTCCAACTGCGCCGGACCATCGACGATTTCCATCGCACGGCCACCGAGCACGAAACTTGGCCGAATCAGAACAGGATAGCCGATGCGTTCCGCGATCTTCACCGCTTCTTCTTCGGTCCGTGCCATACCGTTTTCCGGCTGTTTCAACTTCAGATTATTCACCAGCTTCGCAAACCGCTCGCGGTCTTCAGCCAGATCAATCGCATCCGGCGTCGTGCCCAAAATCGGTATTCCGGCATCTTCCAGTGCAGAAGCAAGTTTCAGCGGCGTTTGACCGCCAAATTGCACAATAACGCCAACCAGCTCACCCTTGCTCTGTTCCACATGCAGGATTTCCAGCACATCTTCCGCCGTCAACGGCTCGAAATACAGCCGGTCCGACGTATCATAATCGGTCGAGACGGTTTCGGGGTTACAGTTGATCATGATCGTTTCATATCCGGCATCGGCCAGAGCGAAACAGGCATGGCAGCAGCAATAATCAAACTCGATACCCTGCCCGATCCGGTTCGGTCCGCCGCCCAGAATGACTATTTTCTTACGATCCGAAGGCTGCGCTTCGTTTTCCGGTTCCCCGAAAATCGGCGATTCATAGGTCGAATACATGTAAGGCGTCTTGGCTTCAAACTCGCCCGCACAGGTATCAATCCGTTTGAAGACAGGCCGCACATTCAGTTTATGACGCAGCGCCCGGACTTCTTTCTCGGTGACTGCACCGGCCATAGCGGCAACGGCATCATGGACAAGGCCGTGACTTCCGGCGACCGTGCGCCCTGCCCCGCCTGCAACATGCACCGCATCAACGGCCAGCTTGGCAAGCCGCTCGTCCGAAAACCCCATGGATTTCAGCTTGCGGAGCGCCTGCGCGTCATTGGGCAAACCATTGTCGAGAATATTCTGCTCGGCATCCAGTATTTCTTTAATCCGCTCCAGAAACCACGGATCATAATGCGCGATTTCATTGACTTCCGCGACGGAGAACCCTTCACGCATCGCCTGGGCCGCGACAAGTATCCGGTCAGGTGTAGTCTGTGCCAGAGCCGCCGCAATCTTGTCTCGCGACGCACCGATAAGATCCTGCACACGGTTAAAACCATCGAGTCCGGTTTCAAGCCCGCGCAGTGCCTTTTGCAGGGATTCATGAATGTTACGGCCAATCGCCATGACTTCACCGACGGATTTCATTGCGGTTGAGAGCAAAGGCTCCGCACCCTTGAACTTTTCAAACGCAAATCGCGGGATTTTGGTGACGACATAATCTATCGTCGGTTCAAATGACGCAGGCGTAGCGCCAGTAATATCATTGTCGATTTCGTCGAGCGTATAACCAACTGCCAGTTTCGCCGCGACTTTCGCAATCGGGAAGCCGGTAGCCTTGGAAGCCAGAGCAGAACTGCGCGACACACGCGGGTTCATTTCGATGACAACAAGCCGCCCGTCCTTCGGATTCACTGCGAACTGGACGTTGGAACCACCTGTTTCAACACCGATTTCCCGCAGCACCGCCAAAGAGGCGTTCCGCATGATCTGATATTCTTTGTCGCTTAAGGTCAGCGCCGGGGCAACGGTTATCGAGTCCCCTGTATGCACGCCCATCGGGTCAATATTTTCAATCGAACAGATGATGATGCAGTTATCCGCCTTGTCGCGGACAACCTCCATCTCATATTCTTTCCAGCCAATCAGCGATTCATCGATCAGAACTTCATTGGTTGGAGAGGCTTCCAGCGATGATTTGACATAATGGATAAACTCGTCACGGTTATATGCTACGCCGCCGCCTGTGCCTCCCATGGTAAAGCTTGGCCGCATGATC
>JADMKQ010000185.1 GCA_015478735.1 Sphingorhabdus sp.
GCTCAATCTGTGATTTGTTCACCGGCTCGTTCACTGGCATCCATCCTGTGATATAAAAGGTTGATAATATATATTATGTTAAATTACTGAGTATCGTCAGAAGGACTTGGCGGTACCAATATCATCTCCATTCGCTCCACTCTCCAGCTTTCCATAGCCGACAGAAAGTTCATCCCCAGCACATTGGACCCGCCAAATGCCTCCGCCACAACAACAGGAAAATCCTCGGCCATCATCGGACCAACCTGTAACGACTGGATGAAACCGCGCTGTGCCTCGACACGTCCGTTGGCAGTGATGATCTGAACCGGAAAGCCGCTTTCATCAATATCGACATTTGCAGCCCGTGCAGTATCCAGCGTCATCGCGGTTGTTGTTGCTCCGCTATCGACCAGAAACCGGACCGGAGTTCCGTTCACTTGTGCATTCACCCAGAAATGCCCGTCCGCTGACTGGCGCAGCCTTAAAGTCTCGCCCACAACTTGCTGGTCATTAGCGCCGAGCAACTCGCCCGTCACTTTATTCCAGACGCCAAGCAGCTCTGCTCTGTAAGAAAATATGAGGATGAAAACTGCAAATATGGCAACCCAGCCAAGCACCGCGCGAATTATATATCCAAAGCCGATACGCCGCGAAAACAAGACACTTGCGACCAGAACCAAAGCGCCAATCGCAAATACAAGATTTATGGACTGGTCTTCGGTCATATCTAAATCTCTATTACAAGCCCGTCATAAGCGGGACTTATACTATCCGGCAATATCGAGCAAAGATGCTTATAATCCATCGATTTGTCCATATGTGTTAGCAAGCTCTGTTGCGGGTTCACAGACTTTATCAGATCGAGAGTCATTTGAAGGTGTGCGTGCGTCGGGTGTGGTTTCTCCCGCAAAGCATCGACCACGAATATATCGCAGTCCTTGTAATTGCGCAGCATGTCCTGCGACACCTCGCCAAAATCCGTCGCATAGCATATGGATTTCGATCCATGCTCGAACCGCAGTCCGGCAGAAGTGATGCTACCATGAGGCTGGTCAACTGTTTTAACAGCAATATCGCCGATCAGCATTTCGTCTTCCAGCGTCCGTGCTTCGCAGATTGACGGGTAATAGCGGTTTCCATTAAAAGCATAGGAAAACCGCCGCATTAGACTTTCCAGAGCGAACGGCCGCGCATAAGTATCTATGGGCTCGCGGGTTTTGTGGAAAACCTGCCGCAAATCGTCAATGCCATGACAATGATCGGCATGATCATGTGTCCAGATAACACTATCAATCGTATCTATGTCGCACGCCAGAAATTGCGATCTTAAATCGGGTGACGTGTCGACCAATATGCGTGTAGCCTGACTTTCAACAATGATAGACACCCTGCTCCGCCTGTTTTTAGGCTCATTCGGGTCGCAGTTGCCCCAGTCATTCCCGATCCGCGGCACTCCGGCAGATGTCCCGCAACCAAGAATTGTGAGCTTCAAAGCCAAGGTCAGACACGCGCTTTGCTGAACAGGGTGTAGAAATTTTGCGAAGTTTTTTCGCAAAGTTCGTCATAATCCTCACCGCGAAGATCGGCGAGAAAACGGGCTGTATCCGCTACAAATGCGGGCTCCCCGGTTTTGCCGCGATGCGGCACAGGGGCCAGGAACGGCGCGTCGGTTTCGACTAACAAGCGGTCCAGTGGCAATTTCGCCGCTGTAGTCTGTAAATCCTTGGCATTTTTAAACGTAACAATGCCGGAGATAGAAATATAAAGCCCTAAATCCAGAGCTTTATAAGCGAAACCTTCACTGGCTGTGAAACAATGAATAACGCCGCTATAAGCCCCCTGCTCCATTTCCTCTTTCATGATCGCGGCTGTGTCTTCTTCCGCATCCCTAGTGTGGACTATGATCGGTAGGCCGGTTTCCCGCGCGGCATGGATATGGGTGCGAAAGCTCGATTTCTGGCGGTCGCGGTCACTATGATCATAATAATAATCAAGGCCGGTTTCACCAATGCCGACCACGCGCTCATGCTCTGCTTCGCGCACAAGTTTCGCCAGATCAACATCGGGATGCGCGTCAGCTTCATGCGGGTGGATGCCAATGCTCGACCAGACATCGCTTTCGCGTTCTGCCGTTGCAACAATGTCACGCCATTCGCTTTCGCGGGTCGAAATGTTGAGCATGGCGGTGACACCGCTTTTGCGCGCACGGTCCAGCACAGCGCCCTGCTCTTCGATCAATCCCTTATAATTGAGATGGCAATGGCTATCGACCAACATGGTTAGGCATCCGGCTCCAGATCAGCGGGCATTTCAAGACGCGGGAATATCCCGCTTGGCGGCGGAAGGTTCAGGCCAGATTTAATCGCTTCATCCATATAGCTGAAATCCCGTTTATCGGCATCCTGGGCCAATAGGTCGAGCATCTTATCACAGCTTTCGGGAATGACCCAGCGCAGCATGATCGCTAAGCGGCGAATGGATTCCGCTGTGTAATAGAGCACTGTATCGGCGCGTCCAGGGTCTGTTTTCCGCAGAGCCCAGGGGGCCTGATCCGCAAAATACTGATTGGTCGCGCTCAATCTCTCGCGCAGTAAATCTATAGCGGCATGGATTGGAAACTCTCCGATTTCCATGAGTGACTTCATCCGTGTGAAACAAGCTTGCAAATCGCTGATAAGCTGCTCTTCTGCTTCGCTTTTCGTTCCCGCTTCCGGGACTTTACCATCACAATTCTTGGCGATCATGGACAGGCTGCGCTGCGCGAGATTGCCAAAGTTGTTGGCTAGGTCCGCGTTGGTTTTTGTTACGATCATTTCGGCAGAATAGCTGCCATCCTTACCGAAAATGACTTCGGAGAGCAGGAAATAGCGCAATTGATCCACACCAAAAGCATCGGCCAAAGCGATCGGATCAACGACATTGCCGACCGATTTTGACATTTTTTGGCCGCGGTTGAGCAGGAATCCGTGACCGAAGACCTGGCTAGGAAGCGGCAATTTTGCGCTCATCAGGAAAGCGGGCCAATAGATAGAATGGAAACGCACAATATCTTTTCCGATAATATGCGTAATGTCCCCACCCTCACTCCAATATTTGGGGTAACAGTCTGTATTTTCAGGATAACCCAGGCCAGTAAGATAGTTTGTCAGGGCATCTACCCACACATACATCACATGGTTCTCGCTGCCCGGAACCTTCACGCCCCAGTCAAAGCTGGTGCGGGAAATCGACAGGTCGTTCAGGCCGCCTTCGATAAATTTTATCATCTCGTTGCGGCGGCTGTCCGGTTTGAGAAAGCCCGGATTTTCTTTAAGGAGCTTTAGCAACGGCTCTTGATATTTCGACAGGCGGAAGAACCAGCTTTCCTCGACTGTCCATTCGACCGGCGTCCCCTGCGGTGACAGCTTTTCCTTGGCACCGCCCTCGCCTTCGGCCTCGATCAGCTCGCTTTCGTCATAATAGGCTTCGTCCCGGACAGAGTACCAGCCTTCATATTTGTCGAGATAGAGATCACCGTTGGCGTCCATCGCCTGCCAGATTGCCTGGCTGGCTTTGTGATGCTCGGCTTCAGTGGTACGAATGAACCGGTCATAGGAAATATTAAGTTTATCGCACATCACTATGAATTGATGTGACATTTCATCAGCAAGCTGGTGTGGCGTCACGC
The DNA here is from genome assembly GCA_015478735.1 of Sphingorhabdus sp. GTDB lineage: Bacteria > Pseudomonadota > Alphaproteobacteria > Sphingomonadales > Sphingomonadaceae > Parasphingorhabdus. The sequence continues at coordinate 3,650 of JADMKQ010000185.1, forward strand.
CCTTTGAAGCCGCTGCCTGCGCCATTTTCAGTCCATGTTCGTCGGTTCCCGTCTGAAAGCGGACATCCCGCCCGGACAGACGCTGGAAACGCGCAATAGCATCGGATGCAATTGCTTCGTATGCGTGGCCAATATGGGGCGGTCCGTTGGGATAGCTGATCGCGGTGGTAATATAAAATGGACTGGACATGGATTTCTTTCTCGATTCCTTAACAAACCGACGTTTGTGGGCTTCTCTTTATGCGCGCTCATCCTGTTGGGCAAGCGATCCCATCAGGCTTCCGAGGCGAAATATCACGGCCTGACTATCAAGCGCCTTGGGAGAGGCCATTGCTGCAAGCTCGCTGGCTTCACGCCATTGCGCGATAGCGTTGATAGTGGGCTTTCTGCCCGGTGATTTGATGTGCTGCGCCATCAGGCTGGGTGCGCGGGCCAGAAAGGCCTGATAACGCGGCGTTGCTGCCTTTAGTGCCAATTTACGGGCCAGATCGCTTTTGATCTGATTATTGCGGTCCCCAGTTCGCATAATGTCGCGGGCCATGCTTTCCAGCTCGGCTAGCCCGGCGTCAACATATTGAAGCGACCGCCCCGGAGACCCTTCCCCTGCTGCAATCAGCGCCTGAAGATTGGCTTCATCCAGTCCGGGTGCCGCACTGGAAAGGATTCCACGCATCTGGTCTTCATTTAACGGATCAAAGCGCAATATCTGGCAGCGCGAGCGGATTGTGGGCAATAATCGTTCCGGTGCGTGGCTGACCAAAAGGAATATTGTATCCTTAGGTGGCTCCTCAAGATTTTTGAGTAAAGCATTGGCAGCATTACGTTCCAGATCGTCAATCGCATCAATTACAACAACACGGTAAGTCGAGATTGAGGCCTGTGTGGAGAAAAGCGATTGCAGACTGCGGATTTGCGCGATGGAGATGTTACGCTTCAGTTCGTGCTCCTCAAGAACGTCCACGCCTTCCTCAAGCGCCTTTTTCTCTTCCTTGTCGGTTTTCCCTCCGCGCTGGACAAGCCGGAAATCGGGATGGGAGCGCGCCGCCAGCAATTTTGCTGCCTGGCTATGATCGTCCAGGCAGAAACCTGTCGAACCTGAACTGTGCGAAGCATTTCCAGAATCCAGCAAGAACTGGGCCGCCTGCTTCGCGAAACCGGCTTTGCCTATGCCTTTTGGCCCAGCCAATATCCAGGCATGGTGCAGCGTTTCCTTGTCAAAGGACTGGCGGAATATACGCTGTGCTTTTTCATGGCCCAAAAATGACGTCATGATCTCAACCTATCAGGTCAGTCAGATTTTGCAGCAAATTTGCTGTTATGTCCGTTGGCGATAAGGAGGCATCGATCAGTTTTACCCGGTCGGGTTCCTGCTGCGAGAACTGACGGAACTTAGACATGACCGCGCGATGATAATCACTGTCGCGCCCGCCTATCCTGTCGCTGTCCCCGCGATCCCGCGCCTTGGCCCGGCGTGCGGCAACTTCTTCGGGAAGGTCCAGAACGAAAGTGCGGTGGGGCATCAGTGCATTGCTGCCCACCTTGTGCAGCGTCATTATCTCATCATCAGTTAATACACCGCTGACGCTTTGATAGGCGCGGCTGCTATCAATGAACCTATCGCTGATGACCCATTCGCCGCGTTTTAGTGCGGGCCGGATAAGCGCTTCGCAATGTTCCGATCTTGCGGCGGCAAACAATAAAGCCTCTGTCCGCATATTCCATTTTTCGTCATGGCCGCGCAGTAAAAGCTCCCGAATAGTTTCCGCACCCGGAGTGCCGCCCGGTTCACGGGTAAGGCACACCTTAAAGCCCTTGGCCTCCAAAGCAGCTGCAAGAGCTTTGGCCTGCGTTGACTTTCCGGTTCCTTCCCCGCCTTCCAGACTAATGAATTGCCCCGTCACGTTCCGGTCACGCAAGACCGAACAAGGATTTCAGACCGGCCCAGACACGGTCAAAGAAACCGGCCTCTTCGACGGCTTCCCCGGCGACGAGCGGCATTCTCTGCGTCCCTGCATCGCTGGTGGAAACAATCAACGTTGCTACCTGCTGGCCTTGCTTGATCGGTGCTTTTATGGGGCCGTTATAACGGACTTTCATTGTTACGTTACTGTCAGAACCTTTTGGAATACTGGCAAATAAATCCCTCGGTGCGACGAGGTTAACCGAGGATGTGTCACCCAATTGAACCTCGGCTGTTTGAACCTTTGCACCCTTTTTGAAAAGCGGTTTGGCTTCCCAGGCATTGAAACCCCAGTTCATGAACTTCACTGATTCAGATCCGCGAGCGCCATAGCTGTTCAGACCAGCGAGCACGGAAACAATCCTGCGCCCATTTTGTTCCGCCGAACCGGTAAAGCCATAGCCGGCTTCTTCGGTATGACCGGTTTTCAAACCGTCAGCGCCTTGTATCTTTCCCAGAAGCGGGTTGCGGTTGGGCTGTGTAATCGGATCACCGGCCATGGTTTTTCCCCATGTAAATTCGGCCAGTCCGAAATAGTCATTATAGAGTTTGGGAAAGTCACTCGCTAGCCGGGCACCCAATATTCCAAGGTCGCGGGCTGTAACCACGGTCTTGCCTTCATCGGGCCAGCCCGTGCTATTACCAAAGCGACTGTTTTTCATGCCAATCCGCTTGGCGGTCTGGGTCATGATATTGGCGAAATTATCTTCGGTGCCACCAATGGCCTCGGCCAGAACCACGCTGGCATCATTGCCCGACAAGGTGATTACACCGTGGAGCAAGTCGCTGACCGTCGGCTCTTCATTAACGGCGAGGAACATGGTCGAGCCCTGGCTATTCCATTTTAGCCAGGTTGCCCTCTGGACTTTAACTTTCGTGTCCAGAGACAATTTGCCCTTCGTGATCTGATCAAACGCGACATAGGCGGTCATCATCTTTGCCATGGAAGCGGGCGGTATCTGCTTGTCGGCATTTTTTTCGAACAAAACTGCGCCGGATGCCATATCCGTCATATAAGCAATCGGCGCATCGGTTTCATAGACAGGCGCGGCGAGAACCGCAGTTGAAATGGCGAAAAGCGGCAACGAAGCTAAAAGTATCTTGTTCATTAATTTCCCGGTTCCAGATCAGATATGAGCAAACGTCCTTTTGCACCGGTGTAATTTCCCGGCGCACAGGATTCTCGCATCACTATAGCCATGTTTTTCGCCCATGCCAGTCCAGCTTTACCATCATTTTCATTATTAGGGGCAATGCGTGCGCGCCGGAAATAGCGTGCTATTTATTCAGCGATTTTTCAATCGGCAAGCGCAGCGGTTTGCACGGCTCCCTTGCTATTCATGCTAGCCAGATCGTTCAGGCTTTTGCGAAGGACGGATAGTAGGGAATCGGATGCTCGCGGCCTCTCTACGACCGCGCCGCCACCGCGTAATGTCGCGCGTTCCTGTTCGCTGGGATTGACTCTACGCACGCGCACCGCTGCCACTCCTTGTCGCACGACGCCTAATTGTTTTGCCGCGCCATAGGACAGATCAATCAGACGATTTTCTGTAAATGGGCCGCGGTCATTGATCCTGACCAATATTGTCCGCCCGCTATCCAGAGCGGTAACTTCTACATAGCTTGGCAGCGGTAATGTTTTGTGGGCTGCGCTGATGCCATTGGGATTAAAGCGCTCCCCGTTCGCCGTGCTTTTGCCAGCATGTTCCTTGCCATACCATGCCGTATATCCAACCTCGTCATAGCGAGCGACGTCTTTGGGAGTATAGGTTTTGCCCTTGACCTTATAGGGCTTGCCGATCTTCACCGGATAATCGGACACAGCACCATATGAAGATCCGGGAGAGATGTGCTTTGCGGCGTTGTCGTTGATTCCGTCTATGGTTCCGCAACTGGCAAGCAAGGCGGCAAATGCGCTTATGCCGAGTAATTTCGCTCCGAAATCAGCTGCGTATTTCATCTGCTAATAGTCCCACAGATAATCCGTAAAAATTGGAGCAATTATAGTCTAGTATTACGCGATAATTGCCGGTCAGCAAATAGGCTGTCTGGCCCGGCCCATCGGGCTCCAGCAATGTTGCCAGCGTATCGTCATTCAATGTTCGCCCAGTGACAGGAGCTACGCCTAGCGCGCGCCATTCCGCCATGGTTTTCCACTGGCTATGACGTTCATGCACTCTGGGACAACGCACGGCCACGGTTTTGTTCTCTATCGCTGAACGGTTGAGCGAGGACGGAACCCGCACGGCAATACCCCATGGATCACCGCGGCGCCAACCGGCATTGACGAAATAATTGGCGATTGATGCAACGGCATCCGCTTCGCTGTTCCATATATCGGCATAGCCATCTCCCGTGCCATCCTTGGCCAACCGGAGGTAAACCGAGGGCAAGAATTGCGGCTTACCCATCGCCCCTGCCCAACTGCCCTTCATGGCAGATTGAGGCACGCCATTGTCGATCATTTTCAGCACAGCGATAAACTCGGCTTCAAACAAGGACCGGCGGCGGCCTTCATAGGCCAGTGTCGCCAGTGACCTGGGAATATCGAAATTGCCCGTATAGCTGCCATAATTGGTTTCGTGGCCATAGATTGCCATGATGATCGGCCCCGGAACACCAAAGTCACGCTCGACATCCGCCAGGGTTGAAATCAGCTGACGATATTTGGCCTGCCCGCCTTGAATCCGCGCAGTATCAACATGCCGCTGCTTATAAGGGGCAAAAGGCGGGATCGGACTGTTCGTGCTGCCGCCGGGCTGGGACTGGTCAAGTTCTACTACACGGGGGTTGTAGGTAAGGCTTGGCAACACGCGGTTCAAAGTGCTTTGGCTGACACCCTGTTGCAGGGCTTTGCGGCCAACCTCCTGAAGGTAATTGTCAAAACCGCTTTGCGACTGTGCACTTGCTACATTGTCGTCAAGCGAGACAGGCAGGGTAAAAAATGCAAGGGCGCTAATGGCAATCGCGGTAATGGCACGCATGGAAAACTTCCCTTCTTCAATATGTTGTCGCACAAATCGTCCAATAGGGGAATCCCCTAATATCGCAGATGAACAACATCCTGCCGGATAAACCGCATATCACGCTATTTCGCCGATTTTTAGGCTGGTTGTTGTAAAAGCTATAAAAATCTTTGCGCTTTCAAATTAAGAGCGCTAGGAGGCCTCGGCTAGAGCGGACAGGTGGCAGAGTGGTCGAATGCACCGGTCTTGAAAACCGGCGAGGGTGCAAGCTCTCCGTGGGTTCGAATCCCACCCTGTCCGCCAGCTTATTCATCCTGCAAAATCCATGACTTGCCTCAAATGTAAGGAACCTTTCGCTGGTTCGTGCATTATCTGCCCTGTATCCAGGAGGGCGGCTTAGTCAGCGTATGTTGAATGACAAAATAGTGCAGTTGCGATGTCCAGGGCGCTTGTTACCAATACAGGACGGATGGGTGACAGTTTGCTAAATTTCATGCCTGAAGCGAAATCTGTCGATTTTTCAGGGCGCAAAGCCTTCCCGCTTCGGCTGCACAGGCCTTTGGGACTGAGTGCCCTCGCCTTCATTTTGGCTACTCACGCAGCGAGCGTGAATGCGCAGGAGACGCAGCCTGAAACCAACGCAGATCGGCCAGAATCCGGCCCAATTATCACTGATGAGGAGTTCGACGAAACCATACCCCCCATCGACCCTGCCATTGATAGCGATGATCCCATGGGCAGCGTCGAGGATTGGGAGGCGGAGCAGCAGCGGCTTGAGGAAGAAGCCCGGCAGGAAGACACCGAGGATGGAACATCAGCGCTCCCTGCTGCGCAGGACCGCGACACTTCAGAATTACTCGCCGATCCGCCTGTCAACGACCCGGAGATGGACACCCCGCTGGCCCCCATTGAGAGCTTTGACGTCGAGCCGTTTGACGAGAGTGAATATACCGAAGAAGCAGACTCCAGTGAGTCCACCAGCCTGCGATATGATTACCGGATAGAAGGTTTTGATGCGCTGAACGACGACAGCGATATATTGCCGGTTGACGAAGATGACATCCGGTCGCGCTTTAAGGAATTATCGGCCCTCGAAGATGGTGATGGCGAGGCTACGAACGGAGCCATGATTTCTGCGCGTCTGGAAGAGGACCAGCAACTCTTGGTCGATATTCTTCACGGCCAGGGATATTTTGATGCAAGTGTCAATGGCTCTGTCGTCTTGCCCGAAGAAGAAGGCGGCTCGGTTTCCGTTATTCTGACGGTAAGCTCCGGCCCGCGATATAATTTCGGCTTGATCAAGTTCGATGCGCCTCCTGTCATTCCCGATGATCTTATCGAAAAGAACTTCGTGCCTGAAACCGGAGAGCCGATTGTAGCCGAGCGTGTGCTTGCGGCAGAGGCGAATATCGCTGTGCAACTGCCGCAGGAGGGCTACCCCTTTGCCGAAATCGGGCAGCGGGACATATTGCTGGATCCGGAATTACAGACTGGTGACTACACATTGCCAGTAACGCCCGGTCCGCGCAGCAGTTTCGGGGATATAGTTACATCGGGTGAACCCGTTTTTGATGCCGAACATATTGATGTTCTGGCACGCTTTGAAAAAGGTGATCTTTACGACAGCAGAAAAGTGGATGACCTTAGAAAGGCGCTGGTAGCAACCGGATTATATTCTCTGGTTTCCGTAAAGCCGCAGCAGACGGGTGAAACCGCGCCTGACTCGACCGAATATGCCACGCTCATCGTCGATCAGGAAGCCGGGCCTCCACGCACCATATCCGGCGAAGCGGGCTATGGCACAGGCCAGGGATTAAGAGTTGAAGGGAAATGGACGCATCGCAACCTTTTCCCTCCCGAGGGCGCGCTTATTGCAAGCGGTGTGGCTGGCACGCGGGAGCAAGGCGCCTCCCTCACCTTCCGCCGTTCCAACGCTGGCCGACGGGACAGGACAGTCGAGTTGAGCCTTTCAGCACTGCACAGCGATTATGATGCGTTCGAAGCATTTACTGGCGGACTGGGCGGGCGTATCTCTTATCAGAGCACACCGATCTGGCAGAAAGAACTGACTTATAGTCTCGGATTCGAGATACTCGCGACCAATGAGAAGCATTATAATTTTGATCTGGGAGCCAGGGAAAGCAGAACATATTATGTCGCCGCCCTGCCCGGTCAGGTGACTTTTGACCAATCCAACGACTTGCTTAACCCGACTGAGGGTTTTCGGATCACTGCCAAGCTGTCTCCCGAGGCATCGCTGGGTAGCGGGACACAGATTTACGGCCGCGGGCTACTGGAAGCGACTGGCTATTATCCGGCCGGTGATAATCTGGTTCTGGCCGGCAGAGCTAGAATCGGGTCCATCATGGGAGCGGATCGCGAACTCATCGCACCATCACGGCGCTATTATGCTGGCGGCGGCGGATCGGTGCGCGGGTTCGGTTATCAGGAGCTTGGCCCCAAAGATCCGGAAGACCGGCCGATTGGTGGTCGCAGCCTGATCGAGGCCGCGGCAGAGGTGCGCTATAGATTTGGCGATTATGGTATAGTGGGCTTTGTCGATGCGGGACAGGTTTACACAAGTTCGACACCGCGATTTGACGACCTGCGTTTTGGCGTCGGAATTGGCGGACGGTTTTACACTAATTTCGGCCCCTTAAGAGTGGATGTTGCGACACCTATAAATCGGCAACCGGGGGAATCGCGCGTCTCGGTTTATGTTTCCATCGGACAGGCATTTTAACATGGCTGATGAACAGACAGTTGAAGGCGAAACAGGCGATCGGACCCAATGGAGCTGGCCCAAGCGGTTTGGTGTTGGCTTAGGGGCGCTATTCGGGCTTTTACTGCTTGTGCTTATAGGGGCTTATTTCTGGGCGGACAGCGATAGCGGCAAGCGGTTTGTCATCAACCAGATTGAAGGCTTTGAGCTTGAAAATGGCATGACATTCGAAGTCGGCGCCATTGAGGGCTCTATCCATGACAAGATGCGAATACGCGACTTTGCCATCCGCGACACGAAAGGCGTGTTTCTTTCTGCGGCGGAGGTTGCGGTTGATTGGCGTCCGCTGGCCTTCATATCCAGCCATATAGATATCCGCTCGCTGAATATTCCGAGTGCACGTTTGTTCCGGCTTCCCGAATTGAAAGAAACGCCGGAGACGAACGATCCTCTGCTGCCCGATCTCGACATTGATATTGGAACATTTGAACTGGGCCGCCTGAATATTGATCCGCCGGTAACGGGACAAAGGCATGTCGTATCCTTTGCAGGGAATGTTCATATCGCCGACCGCCGGGCAGTGGTGAATGCTAATGGCAGTGCACTTGCTGCAGCCAATGTCGCAGGCGGTGATAAATTCACGATTAAACTGGACGCAACGCCCGAAGAAAACCGGCTGGATGTTGCGCTTAACCTCAATGCACCGGGAAATGGGCTGATCGCCGGGCTTAGCGGGATTGCGAAGCCGATGCAGTTGGCGATCAATGGTGAAGGCGACTGGGCGAAATGGGACGGTAAATTCAGCGGGACCAGTGGCGGCGAGATGCTCTCCGATGTCAATCTTACCGCCCGTAACGGAACTTTTGCCGCCACTGGCGAGATGCGCCCCGGATTATTATTGGCAGGGTCTGCACAAAATCTGTTCGAACCGGTCACCACCATAGATTTCAAAACAACTGGGGAAGAGCGCCGGTTTGAGTTGGATGGTTCCATTTCCAGTGATAACTTCGTGCTGGAAACAAACGGACTAGTCGATCTCGGTAATAGCATGATGCGCGATCTGGCGGTCGAGTTCCGGTTACTGAAACCCAGCACGTTGGCGGAAAATCTTAATGGCGCGGGAATTGTTGCGGAGGCTACGTTGAACGGAGAGTTTGCTTCGCCGCATCTGACTTATGGTCTCAACGCCGCGCGCATAGGGTTTGACGAAACCACGATTATCGGTCTGCGAGCCAATGGCAGTGCGAAAATGGATGAGGAAGGCTGGCTCATCCCGCTGGAAGCGAGTGCGAGACAGATTGGCGGGCTGAACGCAGCAGCGGGCCAGTTGCTGACCAATGTGAGGCTGAACGGCGATCTGGCTTATGCCGATGGAAGGATATTGTCGGATAATATCAGGATCCGTTCCGACCGGATTAATGCAACGGCCATTGTGCTCGCTGACATGAATGAAGGGATTTATACCGGCGCGCTGAAAGGCCGAGTCAATGATTACCGGATCGACAGCGTTGGTGTGTTCAACCTGCAAACGGATGTTGATCTGGAAAGCGGGCGTGACGGCAGTTTCCGGCTGGCGGGACGTGTTCAGGCACGC
>JADMKQ010000186.1:0-8467 GCA_015478735.1 Sphingorhabdus sp.
CTGCCAAAATGGTGGGAAAGGCGCGCAAGGTGCTGGGTGATAGCCGCGGCCTGATGATATATGATGCCGTCTGTGCATCCGAACTTGGCGAAGCAGAGCGTGCCAGCGGTCTTTTCGATGCGCTGGCTCCGATCACGGAAGTCGCACTAGCCGTCCGGCACATGCGCCATCTTTTGCGGACCGGTGAAATGGAGCAAGCCGCTCGTGTAGGGGAAGCATTCACCGGACACGCTGAGGCGAACCAGGTCTGGCCTTATCTTTCGCTGGCGTGGCGGGCAATGGGGGATGACCGCTGGAAGTGGCTGGATGAGCAGGACGGACTTGTCCGGACATATGATCTGGCAGAGCAGATAGACATGGAGGCGCTGGCCCGGTGTCTGCGCTCCATCCATGTGGCAAAGGCAGACATCGTGGGGCAGTCGGTTCGCGGCGGAACCCAGACCGATGGCCCGCTCTTCGCAAGGATCGATCCGGAGATCCGCGAACTGCGGTCAGTCATCTACTCCACGGTAATGCAACATATAGCAAACCTGTCTCCATCCGTTCCATCCCACCCTGTTTTACGGCACCGTCCCGCATCAATCAGTTTCGCCGGTTCATGGTCCGTGCGCCTGTCCGGAGAAGGCTTTCACACCAGTCATATTCACCCGATGGGATGGTTCAGCTCCGCCTTTTACGTCAATGTACCGGACAAAGCAGATATGGGTCCCGCGCCCGCTGGCTGGCTCGCTTTGGGCGCACCGCCGCCGGAATTAAACCTCGACCTGCCGGCAGTGCGCCAGATAGAACCATGTGCTGGGCGTCTCGTGATCTTCCCGTCAATCATGTGGCACGGAACGATGCCCTTTGAGGATGGGGAGCGATTATCTGTAGCTTTTGATGTGGCCACACCGGCGGTTTAGCGGATCAGAGTAAGGGCGCCTTCAGAACCATATCAATCCCGACGGCTTCCGCGACCTTCTCTGCCCAGAACGCGACCTTCCCGATTTCATCGGCATGGGGAGATTCGCCGGAAGATCGTTCCTGATTGCGGCCTTCACGGTCAAATTCGGTGCCGTGTTTTGAATGGCTGTTAAAGGCCGGGCCATCCACGATCTGCTGTATTTGCTGATCGTTCAATCCCAGCTGATAAAGCTCGGCCATTTTGGCGATCGCTGTTTCCGGATTGGCCAGCAATGTTTCGCTGTTAATCGTCTGCACCCGCTCAGCCCCGAAAATGCTGATGAGTTTTTGGAATATTCCCTGCTGTATAAGCCAGCCTGCCGCTGCGATCTGCAAATCGGTCTGACGGAAATATTGCTCGTCGTCATACCCAAGATCAATGAGCCGCATTTTATGCAATACAGCAAATTGTTCCCGCGCCCACAACCTGCCGGTAATCTGCTTCCTTGCGATGGAACCCAGAAAAACCGGAAGCGGTGCATGGATTATGAGTGCGCGGGACTCCGGTAGCATGTGCATGAAAAGCTCGGCCATACCGTTGACCACGCAAGACGGTTTGATGATCGTGGTTTCGGATGGGTGAAAAGGACGAACCAGCAAGCCAAGCAAATCACGAACAACGACCCTCGCCGTTTGTTTATCCGTTGCCCCGAAATAATATCCCGTTGCATCCTGCAGAATGACCGGTTCTTTCAATCCCATGGATATATTTTCCAGATCAAAAGCCCGCGCCAGTAAGGTGGAGCAGCAAAAACCGGAATGAAGAATGAAATGTGTCTTGTTTACAAGACCTGACGAGCCAGAAAGAGCTTTGCGATCAATAACCTGCCGATCAAGATTTGCCGGCAAATATTCATCCGACACAAAGGTTACGGACTGATGGATTTCCCTGCTGGCACGCACGAAATGGACCTTGTCGCCATCCGGTTGATACCGGTGAGCCAGCCATTCGGGGTCGAGCGTGATATTGGTTTTGTTATCCGGTGAATGCACCCGATCATGTTGCACAGACTTGAATAGCGAAGCAAGGAAAACAGCGATAGGAGAGGGCAGCAACGGCCATTTGTCTGATCCCCTGATGCCAAAGCTAAACCGGAAGCCGTCAAAGAATCGCGGAATCCCTGATTATCCAAACAAGGATTCCGTGAACTATGAAACGGCTTCCTGACCTAAACCCCTAAACCACCTCCATCTTCAGCGCCCCGTCGCCTTCGTCGATTTGCACGGTGCTGCCATCTGGCACTTTTCCGCGCAATATCATGTCGGCTAGGGGGTCTTGCAGATATTTCTGGATCGCGCGTTTCAGCGGCCTTGCGCCGTAAACCGGATCATAGCCGACCCGGCCGAGCCAGCGTTTGGCGGCATCGGTGAGGTCCAGTTGGATCTTGCGGTCTTTGAGCAGTTTTTGCACGCGGCCGACCTGTATTTCGACGATTGGTGCCATATGTTCCTCGCCCAGCCTGTGGAAGAGGATGATCTCGTCCAGCCGGTTGAGAAATTCCGGGCGGAAATGTGCGCGCACGACTTCCATAACCTGCGGCTCGACATCCTTGACGGTCTGATCCGCGGTCATGTTCGCCATATATTGGCTGCCGAGGTTAGAAGTCAGGATGATCAGCGTGTTGGAAAAATCCACTACGCGGCCCTGTCCGTCCGTCAAACGGCCATCGTCCAGCACTTGCAGAAGCACGTTGAATACGTCGCCATGCGCCTTTTCAACCTCGTCAAACAGGATGACCTGATAGGGCCGCCGCCGCACGGCTTCGGTAAGGACGCCGCCTTCTTCATAGCCGACATAGCCTGGAGGAGCGCCGATCAGGCGCGAGACGCTATGCTTTTCCATGAATTCCGACATGTCGATGCGGACCATTGCCTGGTCATCATCAAACAGGAACCCGGCCAGCGCTTTGGTCAGCTCTGTCTTACCGACGCCCGTGGGGCCAAGGAACAGGAAGCTGCCCAGCGGACGATTGGGGTCTTGTAGCCCGGCGCGTGAGCGGCGGACAGCGGCCGATACCGCGTCAATCGCGTCTTTCTGGCCAATGACCCGCTTGCCAATCAGTTCTTCCATCGCCAGCAGCTTTTCGCGCTCGCCTTCCAGCATCTTGTCAACCGGGATGCCGGTCCAGCGTGATACAACAGCGGCGATATCCTCGCTCACCACTTCTTCGCGCAGCATTGCGCCTTCGGTGGCACCGCTGGCCTCTTCCAATTGCCGGGTTAGTTCCGGAATCCTGCCATAGCTAAGCTCACCGGCCTTGGCGAGATCGCCAGCGCGCTGGGCCTGTTCCAGCTCCAGCCTTGCAGCATCCAGCTGTTCTTTCAGCTGCGCTTCGGCATTGATCTTGTCTTTCTCACCCTGCCAGCGTGTGGTCAGTTCGGCAGATTGCTGCTCCAGCTCTGCCAGTTCCTTTTCCAGAGCTTCAAGACGGCTTTTCGATGCGTCGTCGCTTTCCTTGGACAAGGCTTCCCGTTCGATTTTAAGCTGGATGATCCGGCGGTCGAGGGTTTCGATTTCCTCTGGCTTGGATTCCACTTCCATACGGATACGCGATGCCGCTTCGTCCATCAGGTCGATGGCTTTATCGGGTAGGAAACGGTCGGTTATATAGCGGTGCGATAATGTCGCCGCGCTAACCAACGCGCTATCGGTGATCCGCACGCCGTGGTGCAGTTCATATTTTTCTTTCAGTCCGCGCAGGATAGAGATTGTGTCCTCCACAGTCGGCTCGCCAATCATGACCGGCTGGAAACGCCGCTGCAACGCGGGGTCTTTTTCGACATATTTCTGATATTCATCCAGCGTCGTTGCGCCGATGCAATGCAGTTCGCCGCGTGCCAGTGCCGGTTTCAGCAGGTTGCTGGCATCCATCGAACCTTCCGACGCACCCGCACCGATCAGCGTGTGCATTTCGTCAATGAACAGGATGATTTCACCCTCGGCCCCGCGCACCTCGTCGAGCACGCCTTTCAGGCGCTCCTCGAACTCACCGCGATATTTTGCACCGGCAATAAGCGAGCCCATATCCAGCGCCATCAGGCGGCGGTCTTTCAGGCTATCGGGCACATCACCATTGGCGATACGCAGCGCCAGTCCTTCGGCAATCGCGGTTTTACCTACGCCAGGTTCACCGATCAATACGGGGTTATTCTTTGTGCGCCGGGCCAGAATCTGGATGGTGCGGCGGATTTCTTCATCACGGCCGATGACGGGGTCCATCTTGCCATCATGCGCCGCTTCGGTCAGGTCGCGGGCAAATTTCTTGAGCGCATCATAGCGGTCTTCCGCCGAAGATGTGTCAGCTGTGCGTCCGCCGCGAAGCTCGTTAATCGCGCCGTTCAGCGCATCGGGAGAAACGCCCGCGCTGGCAAGTGCTTTACCGGAGGCTGTTTGCTTGGCCAGGGTGAGCGCAAGCAACATGCGCTCCACCGTAACATAGCTGTCACCCGCTTTTTCGGCGATTTGCTCTGCCTGATCCAGCACGCGCACCGCGTCGTTATTGAGGCCGGGCGTTTGCTGGGCACCGCTACCCGAAACCGCAGGGATCTTGCCCAGCGCGGCATCAATTTCGGTATGGGCCAGCTTGGCATTGCCGCCCGCTTTGGCGATCAGGCCGGAAGCCATGCCCTGATCGTCTTCCAGAAGGGCTTTCAACAGATGGGCATCGGTGATTTGCTGGTGGCTCATACGAATAGCCACGGTCTGCGCTGATTGCAAAAAGCCCTTGGCGCGATCCGTAAATTTTTCGAGGTTCATTTGCTGGTCCTGTTTTTTCTGCGTCTAGTCAAATTGGTATTTTATAAGGGTGGACAGCCGTGAATAGCGACTGTTTATCTGTGACTTATATGGTAAGTCCGACGATGAGTAAAAGGGGCGGACAATAAATCCGTGCCCTGACGAAGGAAAAGCACGTGAAATTACTGAAGCGTACGGGTTTGATTCTTGCCGTTTTGTTGGTCATTGCGGCGGTTGCGCTGATGGTCTGGGAACCGCTTTCTGTCTCACCCAAAACGCCGCCGCCTGCGCGTGATTATGAAGCCCGGATTGTCCGTGACGATTTTGGCGTTCCGCATATTTTTGGGAAGACAGATGCCGATGTCGCGTATGGTGTGGCCTATGCCCATGCCGAGGATGATTTTTCCACCCTGCAAGAGGTGACGGCGATGACTCGCGGGCGGATGGCGACGCTGAACGGTGTGGACGGCGCGCCGGTGGATTATATTTCAGCGCTGCTGGATGTTGGCGGAACGGTGGAGCGCCAATATGATGATTTACCAGCCGACGTGCGGATGGTGCTCGACGGCTATGCGGCTGGTCTCAATGATTATGCCGAGGAGCATCCGGGCGAGGTCAACCTATCGAAACTGTTCCCGGTAAATGGCCGCGACATAGCGGCCGGCTTTGTTTTGCGCTCACCTTTTTTCTTTGGCCTGAACGGTCCGATAGAGGCTTTGATCGAGAATGAACCATTGCGCCGTGAGGGTGGACCCAGTCTGGCTGTCCCGATAGAAAACCGGACGGTGCATCCGCTCAGTAAAGACAAAATTGTCACCCCGGTTGGCACAGACCCCGATGAAAATGGATCGAATGGCTATGCGATTGCGCCGGCGCTGTCGAGTGAGGGCAAAACCCGCCTGATTTCCAATTCGCACCAACCCCTGCGCGGAAACGTCGCCTGGTATGAACTGGTCGTGCATAGCGACGAGGGGTGGGATTTTGCCGGTGCAAATTTCCCCGGATCGCCGTTCCCGTTTTTGGGGCATAATAAAAATCTTGGCTGGACCAACACGGTCAACCGTCCTGACCTTATCGATATTTACAAGCTGACTCTGAATGAAAAGCGAAATGCCTACCGCTTTGATGGCAAATGGTTGCCACTGGGCAAAAAGCGGGTCTGGCTGAAAATAAAATATGGTCCGTTTGTCATCCCCTATCCCAAGATGGTTTACCGCTCCATCCACGGGCCGGTGATAATGAATGAGAGCGGTGCTTATGCGCTGCGCTATGCGGGCATGGATCAGCTTGATATGCTTACCCAATATTACCGCATCAACAAGGCGCGCGATTTTGCCGAATGGCAAGCCGCGATGGCGGGGCAGGGGGTTCCGGCCACGAATTTCATCTATGCCGATGCCAAGGGTAATATCGGGATGTTCTATAACGCAATGTTTCCCGACCGCGCACCCGGCTTTGACTGGCGAGGAGTGCTGCCCGGCGATACGTCAAAGGCGGTCTGGCAAAATGCACTGCCCTTCACGCGGGTTCCGGCGCTGGTAAATCCCGCATCGGGCTATGTGATGAACGCAAATAACACGCCCTATATTGCAGCGGGGCCGGGCGATGAGCTGAAACGCGACAGTTTTTCTCCGCTAATGGGGATAGAGGACGACCAGACCAACCGTTCGCGCCGTTCGATCCAGTTGCTGGAGGCCGCGGCCGCATCTGACGGGACGATTAGCGGCGAGGAGATTCGGCGGATCAAATATGATACCGCCTATGTGCGGGCGGGATATGCGAAGGACTGGATGGACAAGATTGCCGCGCTCGACCTGAAGGATGATGCAGAGCTTGTCAGGGCACAGGCGCTGCTTGGTAAGTGGGACTGGGATCTGGATGGCACGGGAGCCGCCGATACGCTGGCGCTCATGGTGCTGCGGCCCGCCAATCGGGCGCACTACCAGCGCGGCGACCTTCCCGATCCGCGGGAAATATTGCAGGAAACGGTCGATCATCTTACCAAATATTTTGGCAGGATCGATCCGCCAATGCTGGATGTTCTGCGCCTGCGTCAGGGAGATGTCGACCTACCGATAGATGGCGGCAATGACACGATACGGGCCTCTACCTTGTGGGATGTGGAGGATGACGGGCGTCTGTCCGTGCGTCACGGGGACAGCTTCATCATGTTTGCCGAATGGGATGAGGCAGGCAAGGTAACATCCCGCTCAATCCAGCCATTCGGCTCGGCGACCACGCGGCCAGACAGCCCGCACTATACCGACCAGATGAAGCTGTTTGTGGAGAAAAAGCTCAAGCCGGTCTGGTTCGATCCCGCTCTATTGGAAAAGAACAAGGCGAGCGAGAAAGTCGTCGGGTCAAAGCACAAGCAGGGCAAGTAACGCGTTAAATAAAAAAGCGTGCGACCTGTTAATCAAGTCGCACGCTTTAATTTAAAGCCCTGTTTTAACCGAAGCTACGGTCCGAGCCGTGAAATGTTCCATTTCACTCGAAATCACTCTAGAACTGCCCGCGCACGGTGATGCCATAAGTTCTCGGTTCTGCAAGGAAGGCCGAGTAGGTTTGCTGTGACGCGACAAATGGCGTGTTGAACGCAACCTGCGTATAATCAACATCGAACAGGTTCTGCGCCCATCCTTCTATCGCCCATCTGTTTTCCGGACCACGGATACCGATACGTGCGTTTACCAGCGTGTAGCCATTCTGTTCCTTGCCATATAGCAGGTCCGAGCCGGTATTATAATCACCGGTCGTCCGCGCGTTTACATAGAATAGTCCAGAGAGGCCGCTATTGCCGATCGGCGGCGTGTAGGAAAGCGATGCTGTCGCCGTGATTTCCGGAGCGTTGGACAGATTGTCACCTGGCAGCAGACGCAGCGCCGGATCAAGCGGCGTGCCCGTGTCACGGCCAACCAGATCATTTTCATAGCTGGTGTCGGTGTAGGTCAGGCCCATCGTGATGTTAAGGTCACGAATGGGATTGATAGATGCTTCCAGTTCAACACCCTGCGCAACAACACCATATTTGACATTGTCGGGATCACAGGCACCCGTTGTTCCATCGGTATCGAGATCCGCCCCGCCCAGATCATCGCTACAAGCGTTGATATTCTGCACAAGGAACACCGAACCGTTGAACGTATTAAGCTGGAAACTGTCAAACTGTTGACGGAACGCCGCTACGCTTAGCGAGAATTCACGCGAAGAGTATTTTGCGCCGATTTCAAAGGCGTCCACTGTTTCCTGGTCAAATTGCAGGTTAGCCGTGTCCCCTGCCAATGCTGGATTAAGCAGCGTCGACGTGGTCAAGGCAGAGCGGTCAAGGTTGAAGCCACCCGCTTTGTAACCGCGCGAATAGCTGCCATAAAGCATCAGATCATCGGTCGGTTTATAAGACAGGATAGCTGTGCCGGTAAACTCACTCTCGCTGCGTTTGTCGCTGATGGTAACGCCGTCAAGTTCCGACGTGGAGTTACCCTGACAGGACAGGCCGATTATCCCGGCTGCCAATGCATCAAGTGGGCCGCCCAGCAACGGTGAGAACAATGCGCGCTGAGTTGGGCACATTGTATTGTCGTTGGTGAACGCGGCTTTAAAATCCTTGGTTTCGTTGGTGTAACGCAGACCCAAAGTAAGGTCGAGCTTGTCCGTTACGTGGAAAATATTATGCGTGAAGAAAGCGAAATTCTCGCTTTTCTGATTATAGACATCAACATTACTGCCGCGATCATTAATCTGGGCCAGATTATCCAGCCCCGCGAAAATCAACGGAGTGGCAGGGCCAAA
>JADMKQ010000186.1:8567-12854 GCA_015478735.1 Sphingorhabdus sp.
AATGCTGCCCGGCCGCCTGCACTCAGACAACCTGTGCTGGTGGGTGAGGCAAGGGCAGGGTTAACCGCATTGACGATACGGCATGGTGCAAAAGCCCCGTATTGTGTGCCAAAGCGAAGGTTATCCCGCACTTCAAGCTTTTCGTTGGCGTAGAAACCACCGACCAGCCAGTCGAGCCTGTCATCAAACAGCGACCCTTGTAGCCGCAATTCCTGCGTGAAAGTCTTGAACTCACGCGCGCCGGCATCACTTGTCGGTTCCCGATATAGGATATCCACCTGTGTATAGTCGGTGTCAGAAGCCTGGAAGTTGGAATATTCCCGATAAGCTGTGATCGACGTCAGGTTGATCTCGCCCAATTCTGCATTGACCTCGACCGAGCCGCCCCAATCTTCGGTTTCGCCTGCATAAGTGCGTCCGGGTGTAACATAGATATCCCGGTTGAACGTGCCCTGGTTAAGCGCATTGGCATTTTGACCCAGACCCAAAAGCACCGGAATGATCGGGTTTGCCGGATCGGTGAGCGAAGGTGCGCCGGGCAGCGGACGAGTGAACCCGTCCAGCCCCGGACTCATGAGGGAAAGCTGTGCGGAATCAGGCTGCACGAAAACGGCTGCACAGCAGGCTTCCTCTTTCTTGGAATAGTCGCCGATAACCCGGACGGTAAGCGTCTCGCTTGGTTCAAAAAGCAATTGGCCGCGCACAAGATAGCGGTCTTTATTATTCACATCGGTATCGTTGACGACATCATTGTAAAAGCCGTCGCGCTTCAGAAAAACACCGTCGATCCGCGCTGCGATATTTTCGCTTAGCGGAGCGTTAATGCCGCCTTCCAGACGGATCTGGTCGTAATTGCCATAGGATGCAGACGCATGTCCTGAAAAGGTGAACTCTGGCGGCGCGGTGGAAATATTGATCATACCGGCAGAGGAATTCCGTCCGCCCAATGTCCCTTGCGGACCGCGCAGGATTTCAATCCGGTCAATCGGGCCAAGCTCGCTCAGCGCATTACCGCTACGCGAACGGTAAACACCATCGATGAACACAGCGACAGAGCTTTCCAGGCCGGGGTTATCGCCCACCGTGCCGATGCCGCGAATACGCGCCGAGCCATTGGCTTCATTGCCGGTCGAAGATACGAGCAGGGATGGGGCAAGCTGGTTCAGTTCGCGGATGTCGCTTGTGCCGCTTTGCTGCAACTGTTCTGAGCTAACTGCTGAAACGGCGATAGGAACGTCGGACAAGACTTGCTCGCGGCCCTGTGCGGTCACAACGATTATATTATCGCTGAAAGCACCACTGCCCCTTTCGGCTTGTTCTCCATCAGTATCCGATTGTGCATATACTGGCGAAGATGCGATTGCAGCAAACGCGAACATGCAGGTTGATAGTCGTAAACCAACTTTCATTATATACTCTCCCATAGTTAATTATTATTTTTGTCATTCAATAATATCCGACTGCTTGGCGTTTACAAACGATAATCAAATAGCCTGCGATTTTTGAGGCTAAGTGTGACCTTATTGTCAGACTCTATTGCCATAGATAAGGGCATGATCTTGTATAAGATTCTGGTCTGCTTTGGTTGAGGGAGTATTGTCTTACGTTACTGCATGCTTGTATTGAGCGATTATTTAATCGCTTGACTAAATACGTTTCATATCGGAATCTGGCGCCGTGCCCTGCGCATAGCGGTGGATAACCGTTAGGCAGCCCAAATGGTTTTTTGCGGTCGAAATCCGTTTAAAATGTAGCGATCAGTGCCAGAACGACGCCGCCAACCACCATTGAAAGACCGACCGTTTCATGCCAGCGCACGGGCTCGCGCAAATAGAAATGCGCGAAGGCGACGGTAAAGATAATTTCCACCTGGCCAACCACCCGCACCAGTGCGGCAGGGGCGACCGCGAAACCTATATACCAGCAGGCGGAACCGAGTGCGGAAAGCATGCCCACCTGGTTTGATGTCCGCCATGACCGTGCCACGTCGTGTAAAGCGGCCCGGTCATGCGCGATGATCCATGTCAGATGCAGGCTGCTCTGAATGGCCATGACCGCAACAAGCGTGATAAGCGCGGAGCCAATGAAGCCGACCTCGGCCAGTTCGCCCGTTGCTTCTTTGATGGCGATTGCGGCAAAGGCGAACATGGTCCCTGCGCCAAGGCCGCAGAAGGCGGCAGGCTGGGTCAGTGCCTGTAGAAACTGGCGCGGCTTTATATCACGTTTGGCCAGCGCAAGGATCAATATGCCTGCGACGCCGGCCATGATCCCGATCCATGCCAGCAAGGGAAGACGCTCGTCAAACAGCAACGCCGTGACCAGCGCGACCTGCATCGCTTCTGTTTTGGAAAAGGCTGTGCCGACGATGAACCCGCGATGGCCGAAAGCCATGATGAGCAATATTGTGCCCGCCATCTGCGCTATTCCGCCTGCTGCTGCCAGGCCAAAAAATTCAGGCGTCAGATCAGGAATATAGCCACCCTCAATCCACAGCCAGATTGCCGTAAAAGCCAACGCAAAGGGCAGGCCATAAAGATAGCGGACAAGCCCCGCTGCACTGACACTTAGTTCAGCGCGCAAGCGTTGCTGAAGAGCGGTGCGCCATGCTTGAAATAGCCCGCCCAAAAGAGCGGCGGGAAGCCAGATAGGATTCATTTCCGCTTTATCTACACTGAAATGGTAATAGATATGAAGCAGATATTGCAATATGCACTATCAAGGTTCTCCCGATCGCGTCTGCTTGTGGAAAGTGAATGCCTTTGGTATAGATAGTATTCTAAGTAATTGGGGAGCGGGATGCAAGATTATAAAGACAGCCTGTATAAAGGCTGCGTGCATGATATTCACACAGAGCCACGGGCGGCGCTCTGTAATGACTGATCTTTCAGCGTCGCTATCGGCTTTCATGACCCGTATTGCGGGCTCCGGCGAGCTATCTGATCTCCAGCGTCTTTCTGGCGGGGCGAATATGGAAAGCTGGGCATTTGACTGGGGTGAGGGCGATGATCGCCGCTCCTATGTTCTTCGCCGTGCCCCTTCGCCCGATTACATGGCGGGGCGACCTTATGGTCACAGCGATGAAGCGGCGCTCGTCATGGCCGCGCACGATGCCGGTGTGAAAGCGCCCGAAGTCGTCGGTGTGCTTGCAGATAGCGATGGCATGGGAACCGGCTATATCATGCGGCGCATTGTCGGGGAGGTTAACCCGGCCAAAATACTGGCCGCCCCTCCGCCTTCATTGCTGACCGACCTTGGACGCGAACTGGCACGCATCCACGCTATTCCTGCCGAAACTATCCCCGCGACAATCCCGGTGCTGGATATAGCTTCGGAGCTTGCCGAATATAAATCCCGTTTCCTTGAATATGGTGGCGACCGGCCGATTATCGCGCTGGCTATCAAATGGTGCGAGGAGCATTTGCCTGATCCTGCCGCCCCTGTGCTTGTCCACGGGGATTATCGCATGGGCAATATCATGGTGGACGAGCATGGTCTGGCCGGAGTGCTCGACTGGGAATTGTCGCATCTTGGCGATCCGCATGATGATCTAGCCTATGGCTGCATGACCGTGTGGCGTTTTGGCCAGCTTGATCGACCGGCATTTGGCGTTGGCACGCTTGACGATTATTTCGCCGCCTATAGGGACGCAGGCGGCGCAGCTGTTGATCCGCAGCGGTTTCATTTCTGGCTTGTGTTCCGCACTTTATGGTGGGCGCTCGGATGCTTGCAAATGGGCGAAGCATGGCGGAGCGGTGCTGATCCTACGGTAGAACGCGTCGTCATCGGTCGCCGGACCGCAGAGCAGGAGCTGGATTTGATCATGCTGCTGGAAACAGGCGCGCCAGAAGAGGAACGAAGCCGTCCGTTACCACCATCACCTACCACCGCTCCCGAGCCAAAAGGGGAGCCTTCCAAACAAGAGATAGTTCAGGCCGTGCGCGACTGGCTGGGCGAAAAAATAAAACCGGACGCCAGCGGCCACGCCAAGTTCGAGGTCGCGGTTGCGATGAACGCGCTTGGCATCGTAATGCGTGATCTTGGCGCGAATGTTTCTGCCGAAGATGCGAGACGCGCGAGCGACATTATGGACGGCGCGGTGACGCTTGCCGATCCGGGGGTGCTCGCGCAGTTACGCCGCGATGCTATCGACAAATGCACGGTTGATAGCCCCAAATATGCGGCACTGGCCCGCGCACGTTCCCAGTGGAGCGCATAAAAACAACACTATAAAATAAGGAAGAGGAGTGAATATGAATTTTGCGATACCGGACGACTTACAAGCCTATC
>JADMKQ010000187.1 GCA_015478735.1 Sphingorhabdus sp.
GTTCGCCCGAGATATCGACTGGAAATGTTTTGGCCAAAGAGTCCTAAATCATGGCTTCCGATCCTGCGTCACACGATCTCTGCTCTTGTAGGAAAGCGCTGAGCGCTTTAGGGAAGCGCGGTTATCCGGATTCGGGGGTTTATTTATGTCGGAAAATCTCGATTTGATACCAGAAGCTGCCGTGCGTGCGGTGCTTCAAGACATATTGGGCCTTAGCGCTGAACAGGTCAGTGCGTTTAACGCAGATACCGAGCTTTTCGGTGCATTGCCGGAATTGGATAGCATGGCCGTTGCCAGCCTGCTGACCGAGCTTGAGGATCAGCTCGGTATCATGATTGAGGATGAAGAGATTGACGGGGAGCTGTTTGAAACATTCGGCAACCTCGTTGCCTTTGCCGAGATGAAAGTCTCTGCGTGACGGCAAGGCTCGAACTTACGAGCTATGCGTTTAATGGACATGACGAACTTTGCTTAAGAGCTGGATCTGTTAACCATAAAACAGTCTTATTAATCCCTCCCCTATTCGATGAAATGAACCGTATGCGTCGGATGTTAATCGATGTCATGCGGCAACTGGACGAGGGCGGGATTGGCAGTTTCCTGCCGGATCTTCCCGGCACGAACGAAAGTCTTTTTCCGCAGGAACAAGCCAGTCTGACGCTTTGGAAAGATGCTCTGACCTATTGTTCAGCAACATTCAACACTCCCCAATATCGCGCATCCTTTCGTGGCGGGTGTCTGATAGATGACTTTCATAATGATGCTTCTGGCGATAACAAGAAATGGCGCTTCTCTCCGGCCAAAGGCTCCAGTCTGCTGCGAACCATGATGCGAACGCGCATAGCATCGGACAAAGAAGCTGGCCTATCAACCTCTATTGCTCAAATAACTGAAGAAGCAGGGCACGGACAAGTCAATCTGGCTGGCAATGCTATAAGCCCAGCCATGTTTACTGAGCTTCAGTCTGCTGAACCCGACAGCGCAGAAAATATTCGAACCGCCCAACTTGAAAATAAAGCGCAAGGCGCAGATGTGGGGCTTCCTGGTTCTCCTTTGTGGTTACGCGCAGAACCGGATGAAGATTCCATATTATCAACAGCCATCGCGAATGACTTGTTGTCATGGATTGAAAAATGAAACGGTCCTTCCATCAATTTAATTGCCATGACGACCTTCTGGTCGGAACCTTAGATAACGTAGCTGATAGCGAGGATTCTCATAATAATACCGGGCTTCTGATTGTTAGTGGCGGTAATGAAATCAGATCCGGTGCTCATGCGGGAGTGGCAAGTCTGTCCCATAAAATTGCAGATAAAGGCTTCCCCGTTTTTCGTTATGATCGCAGAGGGATTGGCGACAGCAGCGGCAAAAATCAGGGTTTTTTGGGTTCCAGAAAAGATATCACCGCGGCGGCAGAATATTTCCGCAAGGCAAGGCCGAACATTACGAGAATAGTAGCTTTCGGAAATTGTGATGCGGCATCTGCTCTGGCTTTATTCGGCAAGAATATAGCGGTTGATACGATCATTCTCGCCAATCCGTGGGTTATTGAACAAAGCGGGCTTACAGGGCAAGGCCCCGTTACTATGCCGCCATCAGCAATCCGGTCGCGCTATTGGGAGAGGCTCAAAGATCCGAAATCGATCATGGATTTGTTAACCGGCAAGATTGACCTGAAAAAACTTCTTGGCGGAATAAAACAAGCCAGCCGAAAACAAGAAAATAGTTCTCTCTCCCTTCAGCTTAGGGATGGATTGCTCTCACTAGGAAAGTCTTGCACAATATTGCTTGCCAGCAAGGATACTACCGCCCGCGCCTTCCTCGCGGCATGGAACAGCGAGGACTACTCGGACGTGCGAGCTTTACAGGATTTAAAGTTGGAAACTATCGACAGCGCATCTCATAGCTTTGCAGATGAGCGTTCCGGAAAATGGCTCGAAAACCAGATTCTGGACGCTCTCAAAAACGCCTGAACACCAGCGCTCTATTCGGCAGCCATCAATTCAAACTCTTGCTCTGCCAAAAACCGTTCCGCATCCAACGCCGCCATACAGCCGGTTCCTGCTGCCGTGACCGCTTGCCGGTAAACATGATCCATTACATCGCCGCAAGCGAATACGCCGGGAATTTTGGTCTTCGGAGTGCCTGGCTCGACCTCAATATAGCCGCCGTCAATAAGATCGAGATGGTTTTTGAAAATCTCTGTCGCAGGAGCATGACCAATCGCCACAAAAGCGCCGTCGGTGGCCAGATGGCTTTTCTCACCGGTCTGCGTATCGACAAGATCCACACCCACTAAGCCGACAGGATCACCGCCGCCGACAAATCTATCGACCGCTTTGTTCCATAAAACTTTGATTTTAGGATTGGCAAATAACCGATCCTGCAGAATCTTTTCCGAGCGCAGACTATCGCGACGGTGGATCAGCGTAACATCATCGCTGTGGTTGGTCATATACAGTGCTTCTTCAACTGCCGTATTCCCGCCGCCGATCACGACCACTTTTTTGCCTCGATAAAAGAAACCGTCGCATGTAGCACAGGCCGAAACGCCCTTACCGCTCAACTGTTCCTCGCCGGGAACACCCAGCCATTTGGCTTGCGCGCCGGTCGCGATGACGAGTGTATCACCTTCATAAACAGTTCCGCCATCCCCAATCATGCGGAAAGGACGCTGCGACAGATCTACATCGACAATCGTATCAAACATCATCCGTGTGCCGACATTTTCAGCCTGCGCCTGCATTTCTTCCATCAACCACGGCCCCTGGATGACATCGCGGAAACCGGGATAATTCTCTACATCTGTAGTGATGGTCAACTGACCACCGGGTTGTAGTCCCTGAACCACAATCGGCTCCAGTCCTGCGCGTGCGCCATAAATAGCCGCGCTCAAACCAGCAGGCCCAGAGCCAAGGATAAGCATTTTTGTACGATGTATCTCAGTCATTTTTTCACTCCGGGATTACCAGATTCGTTTGTCTTCACATAAGGATGGAAGGACGGTCTCGGCAAGTAGGGAAGCAAGAAGAAAGCCTATTAGACTAGATAATCAAGCTTCACCTCACCGATGCTTCTTCACAATGGCAAAGGAGAGCAATCAAGCCTCGCTGAGGGATCCTAGCTTATAGTCCTTATATTCGTCGCGAATGGCCCGTTTCAGGACTTTACCTGTCCCTGTGTGCGGCAGTTCGTCGACGAATTTTATTTCATCAGGAAGCCACCATTTGGCGACTTTGTCGGACAGGAATGCGATGATCTCTTCCCCAGTCACGTCTGCGCCCGGTTTCTTGACGATAAGCAGCAAAGGCCGCTCTTCCCATTTGGGGTGGAACACGCCTACCGCAGCGGCTTCAGCAACACCAGGGCAACCGACCGCCGCGTTTTCCAGCTCGATAGAGCTGATCCACTCACCGCCCGATTTGATCACATCCTTCGCGCGATCGGTAATCTGCATCACACCATCAGGATGCATGACAGCGACATCACCTGTGTCGAACCACAGATCGTCTCCCACAGCATCTTCATCAGCACGGTAATAACGCTTAATGATCCATGGACCACGAACCTCCAGCGTTCCACTGCTCACGCCGTCACGGGGTAGAACATTTCCGTTCTCGTCCACCACACGCATTTCAACACCAAAGGGAGGTCTTCCCTGTTTGGAAATGGAGTCCACTCGCTCGTCAAAATCCAGATCATCCCAGTTGGTTGGCCGTGAACCTGCTGTCCCGATGGGCGACGTTTCGGTCATGCCCCACGCATGTGCCACATGAATGTCGTTCTCCATCATCCGTACGATCATGGATCGCGGACAGGCCGAGCCGCCGATAATCGCGACCTGCATTTTGCCATAGTCGCCGCCATTCTGATCCATATCAGCAAACAGGCCCAGCCACACAGTCGGAACGCCTGCACTGTGGGTAACGCCCTCTTCGCGGATCATTTTCCACAGTATCGAAGGTTCGTTACTTGCGGAGAAAACTAATTTCGCCCCTACTGCTGCGCACGCAAAGGGCACGCCCCAGGCATTGGCATGAAACATCGGTACGACGGGAAGCATGACTGAACGGCTCGTTAGGTTCATCACATCCGGCTGTATCGCACTTAGGGCATGAAGGACATTGGAGCGGTTTTCATACAGCACGCCTTTGGGATTTCCGGTCGTGCCGCTGGTATAGCAAAGGCCGCAAGAATCATTCTCCTCCATCTCGACCCAATCGAAATCGCCATCTTCGGCGTCGATCAGTTCCTTAAATGTCGGATATTCGCCCTTCTCGCCATCAAACTGTATGTAATGCTCAATCGTTTTCAATTGTGGCTTCAAGGACTCAACAATCGGCGCAAATGCCTTGTCGAACATCAAAACCCGGTCTTCGGCATGGTTCATGATGTAAACCAGCTGTTCCTCGAACAGGCGCGGGTTCACCGTATGGAGAATGCCGCCCATACCCGCAGCGCCGTACCAGCTAATCAGGTGATGGGCATGGTTCATTGCCATGGTAGCAATGCGGTCGCCCTTTTTCATACCAAGGCGCTGCATAGCCTGGGCAAATTTGCGTGCATCTTTGCCCACTTCGCCCCAGCTTGTGCGTGTTATCGAACTGTCAGCCCAATATGTTACAATTTCCTGCGCCGTATGTTCGCGCGCGGCATGATCAATCAATTTGGTAATTAAAAGTGCACTAGCCTGCATTGATCCAGCCATTGATTACTCCTGTTCTATTTTTCTATTTTGTCGGCTGAAACGGCTCAGCTTACAAGCCTTAATTTAGGCTTGCTGTGCCGGACAGCCCTTGATCCGGTTGCCGCGCCCAAACGGATATTAGCCAGTCCGGAAAAATGGCTTAATGTCTCAGCCGTTTGCGCGTCAAAATGGAAGGAACGGCCAAGGCAGATGTGGACCATTTTCCCTTCTACACCTGGCATACGAGCGATCAGTTCACTCTTGCCGCCGGTCAAAGGCGCGAGGAAATTTTTCAGCTCCTGCAACCCATCGAGCGAAACTATGTCCAACTCCATGCGCGTACGGGTTGTTTTTTCAAGCCCGTCCATGGCTTGCACACGGCGGATAGATACACGCGGGCTTTCGTCTTCGGAACGTTGGTCCAGTTCGACATTTAAAAGGGCGCAGCTTCCTTCCTTGGCCATATCTGCAAGGATTGCACATTGGTCATCTTCAAAGCAGCTACCGGAAAACTGCCCGCTACTGTCCGAAAGATCGACCAGAACGAAACGGTTACCGCGCTTGCTCTCGCGCCACCTCACACCTTCGATTAATGCTGCCATAACCGCTGGTTTACGCTGTCCTTCGGGGATAGGCCCTTCTTTACATAAAGCCGCATAAGTCATCGCGCCATGTGAAGAAGTCACTGCCTGAAACTGCGTCACGGGATGGGAAGCAAAGTAAAAGCCGAAAGCATCCCGCTCGCGAATCATGATCTCGCTCAGGTTCCAGCCGCTATTTGCGGGCAATCGAATAGCCTGCATATCCCCCGCGGAGCCATCGCCAAACAGACCGCCCTGCCCGCTTTTACGTGCATCCGCAGCGCTATTGGCGACGGATAGCAACATATCTGCTCCGGCATATACTGCCGCCCGGTTGGGCTCCAAGGCATCAAACGCGCCAGCAGCGGCAAGGCTTTCAATCTGCCTTTTATTCATACCTGAAGGATCTACCCGGTTTGCAAAATCGTCCATGGACTGGAACGGGCCGCTTTGCTTACGTTCCGCGACAAGTGCCTGCATCGCCTTCTCACCCACGTTTTTCAGTCCCGCCAAGGCATAACGCACAGCATGGGAACCGTCTTCTTGTTCCTCAACGGCAAAACGAGGACGGCTTTTATTGATGGATGGCGGCAATATCGCAACGCCGAGCCTTTTCATATCATCTACAAATATGCTGAGCTTGTCGCTTTGGTGCATATCAAAGCACATGGAAGCTGCATAAAATTCATGCGGGTAATGCGCTTTCAGCCATGCCGTCTGATAGGCCAAAAGGGCATAAGCAGCAGCATGGCTCTTGTTAAAGCCATAGCCAGCGAATTTGTCGATCAAGTCGAACAACTCATTCGCCTGCTTGTTATTCACACCATTCTTGGCAGCCCCTTCGACAAAAATATTACGCTGTGCATCCATTTCCGACTGGATTTTCTTACCCATTGCACGGCGCAACATGTCCGCTTCGCCAAGTGAATAGCCGGCGATAACCTGTGCGGCCTGCATCACCTGTTCCTGATAAACGATGATACCGTAAGTCTCTTTCAAAATGTCTTCGAGCAAAGGGTGCGGATAGGCCAGCTCTGCCCGGCCATTTTTACGGTCACCGAATAACGGAATATTGTCCATTGGGCCGGGCCGGTAGAGCGAGACAAGTGCAATAATATCGCCGAAATTGGTTGGCTTCACCGCCGCCAGCGTCCGACGCATCCCTTCGGATTCAAGCTGGAACACCCCGACCGTTTCACCGCGTTGCAGTAATTCGAAAACCTTGCGATCATCCCACGTAAGGGACGCCAGATCGACTTCGATATTACGTTCGGCGAGCAATTCCACCGCTTTTTTGAGTACAGAGAGGGTTTTCAATCCCAGAAAGTCGAACTTTACCAGACCGGCTTGCTCGACAAACTTCATGTCAAATTGCGTCACCGGTAAATCCGAACGCGGATCGCGATATAGCGGTACAAGCTGGTCGAGTGGCCTGTCCCCGATTACCACGCCAGCGGCATGGGTTGAACTATGACGCGGCAAGCCTTCCAACTTCATAGCGAGGTCAAACAAGCGTCTCACATCCGCCTGTTTATGTTCCTGCGCCAATTCGGAAACACCGTTTAATGCCCGCTTCAAATCCCATGGATCAGTAGGATGGTTCGGCACCAGTTTAGTAAGCCTGTCAACCTGACCATAGGGCATTTGCAATACACGCCCCACATCGCGCAAGACAGCGCGTGCTTTGAGTTTTCCGAATGTGATAATCTGCGCGACTTGCCCCGCCCCGTATTTTTCCTGCACATAACGGATGACCTCTCCGCGGCGGGTTTCACAGAAGTCGATATCGAAGTCAGGCATCGAAACGCGTTCGGGATTCAAAAACCGTTCGAAAAGCAAACCAAGTTTAATCGGGTCAAGGTCCGTAATGGTCAGTGCCCATGCCACAACGGAACCAGCCCCGGACCCGCGCCCTGGCCCCACCGGTATGTCATGATCCTTTGCCCATTTTATAAAGTCGGCAACAATCAGGAAATAACCCGGAAATCCCATGTTTACGATCACGTTGATTTCGAAATCAAGCCGGTCAAAATATTCCTGTCGCTCAGACGCGTCAGTTATTTCAAGATTACTCAGCCGCTCTTCCAATCCGGCCTTTGCATCACGGCGTAACTGCTCAGCCTCGCCTGCTAAGTCGCCAGCCAAACTGGGCAAAATTGGTTTACGCCTAGGCGGAGAATAAGCGCATCGTTTCGCTATCACCAACGTATTTTCAAGCGCTTCTGGTATGTCCGAGAACAATTCCTCCATCACCATTGCGCTTTTGATCCACAAATGAGGAGACGGTTTATCGCGGTCATCATTTTCCAGATAAGCGGAGCCTGCGATACATTTCATTGCATCATGTGCTTCATGGAAATCCGGCTCTGCAAAGCAACTGGGATTTGTTGCCACCAGCGGAATATTACGGTCCATAGCCAGTGAGATGAGCCCAGACTCCGCCGCTGTCTCTACCGGATCGTCACGGCGAGAAAGCTCGATATACAGACGGTCCGGAAAATATTTTTGAAGCAGGGATAGATAGTTTTCCGCATCGGATTGTTGTTCTTCCGCCAGCAATCTGGCAACGGCCCCTTCACCGCCGCCCGTTAGAGCCAAAAGTCCGTCATTATGTCGCTCAAACATTTCAAGCGGGATATGAGCATCCAGTTCCACTGGCCGTTCCAGATGGGATGCGGAAACCAAACGGCATAGGTTTTGATACCCCTGCTCATTCTGGGCATATACCGCAAGCCAGTCCATTGCCGGATTTTCGCCTGCAGAGCCGCCGGGACGCGCAACGCGCAGAAAGCATCCCGTAATCGGCTGCACACCATTGGCCCGACAACCATCATCAAATGCCATTGAAGCAAACAGACCAATCCGATCGGCGAGCGCGACTGCCGGAAAACCTCGCTCCCTGGCGACCGCACCGATCGCTTTCGGCTCCATTGCGCCGTCCAAAATTGTATATGCTGAAAAAGCGCGAAGGTGGACGAATGGAATCTGTGGCATCAAGCGTGCTTACCGTGATTCCACAGATTTGGCCATAATCACCTTATGGTGCAAATATCTATCTACCGCTTTTCCACAACTTGTTG
Source organism: Sphingorhabdus sp. (assembly GCA_015478735.1). Lineage (GTDB taxonomy): Bacteria > Pseudomonadota > Alphaproteobacteria > Sphingomonadales > Sphingomonadaceae > Parasphingorhabdus. The sequence continues at coordinate 8,349 of JADMKQ010000187.1, forward strand.
CGCAATTTTGCTTAGAGCAAAGCCTCAATATCGCTTTTTAGCTGTTCCGGCTTGACCGCCGGTCCATAACGTCCAGTCACTTTGCCGTCGCGGTCGACGAGAAACTTCGTGAAGTTCCACTTGATTCGCGCTCCTAACAGACCAGATTTTTCAGATTTCAGATATTTCCATAATGGATCGGCATCCTTACCGTTTACATCAATTTTTGCCATCAACGGAAAGCTGACATCATAATTGAGTGTACAGAAATTTTTAATTTCCTCTGCATCGCCGGGTTCCTGGTTGCCAAATTGGTTGCAGGGAAATGCCAGCACCTCGAACCCCTGATCCGCATATTCCTGGTGAAGTTTTTCAAGGCCCGCATATTGAGGAGTGAAACCGCATTTTGATGCCGTATTAACGATCAACAGTACCTTGCCCTGATATTCGGACAGGTCAGACATAGAGCCGTCTGCCTGCTTAACTTCAAACTCCGTAATTTGCATTGACCCACCCCATATTTTAGAAGTTCATTCCCGATACTTATATCAAATCAATAGCTGATTGTTAAATCTCAAAGAGTTCGCGTTCTACTTTGGAAGCATTAGCTTAGAACACCGTCGTGCAGCCGGACAACCCTATCCATCTTTCCCGCCAGCCTTTCATTATGAGTTGCGATCAACGCCGCACTTCCTTGCTCGCGCACTAAAGCCATAAGTTCGGCCAACACTATGTCTGCTGTCGCTTCGTCCAGATTGCCGGTTGGTTCGTCTGCAAGGACAAGTTTCGGTGCATTTGCCAGCGCTCTGGCTACCGCAACACGTTGTTGCTCACCCCCTGATAATTTGCTCGGCTTATGATCAAGCCGATCGCTCAGTCCCAAACTTGAAAGCAATGACATTGCCCGCTCCTCTGCGTCTGTCTGAGATGTACCCGCAATCAGTTGCGGCATTATGACATTCTCGACGGCAGAAAAATCAGGCAGAAGATGATGGAACTGGTATACAAAGCCAAGCAATTCCCGCCGGATACGTGTGTGGCCACTGGATGACATATGCGCGGTTTCTTCACCGGAAAGCTTTATAGAGCCTTCAAACCCGCCTTCCAGCAGGCCAACGGCCTGCAACAGCGTAGACTTACCAGAACCAGAGGGGCCAAGCAGCGCGACAATTTCATTGGGCCGGATGTCCAGATCAACGCCTTTCAGCACGTCAATTCTTACATCACCCTGTTTGAAGCTCCGCTTGACGCCGCGCAGCTCAACAACTTTACTTCCTGCATCATTCATAGCGAAGTACCTGAACAGGGTCGGTGCTGGCCGCTTTAAATGCAGGATATAAGGTTGCCAGAAAACTGAAAATAAGGGCCATGATTGCGATGCCAAATACCTCCATAGGATCAGTCCTTGCAGGTAATTCGGTCAGGAATCGAATGGACGGATCCCAAAGATTTTGTCCGGTGATGATCTGGACAAAATTGATAACATTTTGCCTGAAATAAATCGCTATCAGTCCTAAGATAATCCCTGCTCCGATCCCCAGTGCTCCGATAGACGTCCCGACGGTGACAAATATTCTGGTCAAAGCAGCGCGTGATGCCCCCATTGTTCGCAAGATTGCTATGTCCCTTGTTTTGGCGCGGACGAGCATGATCAGAGAAGACAGGATATTGAAAACCGCAACCAATATGATGATCGAGAGAATTACAAACATCACCACCCTCTCAACCTGAAGCGTTTCAAACAAGGAAGCATTCATCGATTTCCAATCCGTAATCACCCCGCGATCTGCAACCTTCGGGTAAAGTGGGGCGATAATATCGGTAACTTTGTCCGCATTTACGGTTTTGATTTCAATCATGCCTATCTGGTCACCCAATAGCATTAGAGTTTGGGCATCCTCTAGCGGCATGATCACGAATGCTTTGTCATAATCGTAGACACCAACTTCGAATATTGCCGCGACCTCATATGATATTTCGCGCGGAACGGTGCCAAAGGGGGTCGACCTTCCTTGCGGATTAATCACGGTTATCCTGCTGCCCACCTGTGCACCGAGCGTCATAGCCAACCGGCTGCCGATAGCTACTCGACCCGCACCGGGTTCCAAACGTCTTAAGTCGCCAGCAACTGTTTTCCCGTCCAGCGTTTCATTTTCCAATATATCGGGAACCAGCATGCCTCTAACGAGAATTGCCTCTACCCGGCCGTTAAATGTTGTCAAAAGCGGTTGTTCGATCAATGGCGAAGCTGAAACCACGCCTTTTGTATTGCGCGTATCTTCAAGCAAATCCCGCCAGTCTGGCAGGCGCCCGCCATAGCCCTGGATCACTGCGTGTCCGTTTAAACCGACAATTTTGTCGAATAGTTCAGCACGAAACCCGTTCATCACGCTCATCACAACGATAAGAGCGGCAACACCCAACATAACAGCAACAAGGCTGATGCTTGCAACAAGGAAAATAAAACCCTCACCCTTTCCGGGTAAAAGGTATCGTTTAGCGATGACCCATTCGTAACGGGATAGGAGCATAGAGGCTTGATCTTCCTGATAAAACTATAGAGGACTTTAGGGTCGTGGAGCGCTGCAAGCAAGAGCGCATGCGGGTTAGTCTAGTGTTGCTATTATAACACAAGCCTGAACCGATATTGCAGATATGTGAAATTTTGCATGACAATAGCGACTATCCCGATCACTGTAAGCAACAGAATCAATTACCGCTCAATGGTCATGGTTCAGGGATCCTTTCTGGTTCCGTCGGATGTTGGGGGACAATCGACGTTGAATAAGACAGGAAAACAGGGGGGCGATATTATCGTCACCATATTTCGCCCGGGGTCAGAAATGGCTCCGGGCGTTTTTTTATTTTGCCATTGCCGCAGTATAAAACCCTCTTGAAATCACGATACAAGATAATATCTCAGTCAAGCGAGATGCCATACTGGATTTCGCATTACAGAACCGGACGCCAGCTATCTGGGTCCATTATTCTAATTGCTCAATAGAGGATAAAGATATGAACCGTTTTGATTTTACCCCATACCGCCGCTCAACCGTTGGTTTTGATCGGCTTTTTGATTTGCTTGAAAATAATGCCCGCGCTCAGCAAACTGAAAACTATCCCCCATTTAACATCGAGCGCAGCGGCGATGACCATTATCGCATCACACTTGCGGTCGCCGGTTTCAAAGAGAGTGAAATAGAAATCACCGCCCAGCAGAATCTTTTGCTGGTGGCCGGAAGCAAAGACAGCGACGAAAATGAAGGAAAGCAATTCCTGCATATGGGAATCGCCAACCGTAATTTTGAACGGCGCTTTGAACTTGCCGATTTCGTGCGGGTAGATAACGCACTACTGCGCGATGGACTGCTTGTCATCGATCTGGTTCGGGAGATTCCCGATGCGATGAAGCCGCAGAAAATTGCTATCAATTCCGGGGACGACAATGTCACCAAAATTGATCACAAGCCTAAAAAATCAGAAGATCAGGCAGCTTAAGCCTTAAGGCATCACTGATAAGAAGGCAGCCAGATAACATTGGCTGCCTTTTTGTTTCTACATATCAACGAAATTAAAAAAATGAGGCAGCCAGATGAGGATCTGACTGCCTCTGACACCCGCGTGGTGTCACTCTTGATGAAATTAGTCCGGGTCGCAAAAGACCAACTTCATTCAAGAATCCGCATTGGCAATATTGGAAAGTATAGCATGATTCAATATCCGCACTTTCCCGCTTTCAACTGAAACAATATTGTCTTCTGACCAGGTTGAAAGCTGCCGATTAATATGTTCCCGCGACATCCCGGCAAAGTTGCCAAGCTCGCTTTGGCTTAAGTCCAGTTTCAAACGTCCCTCTTCTGCGCCGACAACAGATAATCTCAACAAATAGCGCGCCAATCGCGGCCCCGATGTATAGGCTCTGTCACCTTCTATCATCGTATTCGCTGTCCGAATGCGATTTGCCATGACCTTGAGTAACCGTAGCGCCATTGCTTTGTGATTATTCAAAATCTCTTCAAATGCAGTGCGCGTAATGGTCAGGGCTGTCGTCGGTTCGATCGCAGTCACGCTTGCGGTTCTCTCACCGCCATCAAGCAATGCGATTTCTCCCAGAACATCGCCGGGTTCTGCATAATCCAGAACAATCTCATGTCCATTACTGGCGATCATACTGGTTCGCGCATTGCCCGATAATAATATCAGCAATGAGTCGCCAGGGTCGCCCTGCATGATTAACTCATCCCCTTTTTTATATTGCATAAAATGCCCACGCAATATCAAGTCAGCCAGTTCTGCTTCGTCGCAGTCGGCAAATAAGCTATGCTCGGCTAATATCGCTGCAAGTTCTTCGGCCTTCACTTAAGTCGCCCCATCCCAGATCACCTGCATCCATTAATCAAAATTAACCGATCTGCATTGCTTGAATATGACTATAATCCTTTGAACGGAAAAGGATTGGATAAATTAGACAAGTCGGCTTTGTTCTACCGCAGCAGCAATGAAAGAGGCGAAAAGAGGATGCG
>JADMKQ010000188.1 GCA_015478735.1 Sphingorhabdus sp.
CACGAGAAGCAATGGCGGCGTTTATGGCCGATAGCCGCCAAGGAAAGCACGGGAAGCATGATTATTCGCCTGAACAATATGGCATGACTGCCGAGAGAATCCGCCAAGATTTTGCAGACTATATGACTGCATTTAATGTGCCTGCCAAGGGATAGAAATAATGACTATAGATTATGGTTCGGGCCTGGATCCGGAAAAAGATCTTGCGTTAACCGGGGTGCATGTCGCCGATCCACTTGCAGCGGAAACGATGAATTTCTGGGCCTATGATTCCAAGCGTGACATCGGCATCAACATCCATCCGCGTATCAATGGCGGGCAGGTGATGGCTATGGTAACATTATTTCTTCCAGATGGCCGAATTTTAAGGCAGCGGGCCGATAGCGGGAAATTTACCGAAGCAACATCCCCCATGTCCGAGCATGTGCGCTATAGCTGTGTGATACCCTTTCGCGAATGGAGATATCGCGTTGAGGGTTTGCCCGCTTTTGCTACAGGTGACGTCGAGCAATGGGACGGCACGGTCGAAGACGAAACACCAGACGCGATTATTGATTTTGATCTGATTTCGACCGCCGCAGCACCGGTTTGGCGCAATGGCAGCCTCACGAAGGAAGCGCGGCAGATGATGGCCGGAGATGCCGGTTTCTGGGTCGCCGGAAGGCTGACAAACGGGCTGAATCCGGACAGTTATCGTTATGACCAGCTGATTCGTGTTTCAGGCCATATAAATACAGCGCAAGGTGATCTGCCATTTGAAGGGGTTGGCCTGCGTAGCCATGTTCGCGGCGTTCGCAATCTGGTTGGCATGGCAGGAACGTGCTGGATGAGCGGTCTGTTTCCTTCAGGGCGGGGGTTCGGCCTGTTGGTCAACCACGCAGCAGATGGCCGGGACGGGTATAGTGAAGCCTACACCACCGATGGTAACAAAATCACACCTGCTCGCATCTTGAAATATCCGTTGCGTCATCGTGACCGGAAAGAAGGCGATTTTTGGATACAGCTTGCGAGCGATGAATTGGGTCTGGTGGATATTCTGGGACGGGACCAGCGCGCATTTTTCTGGTCAATGCCTGAATGGGGCGGCCAGTCACCACCGCGCTATGGTTTGGACCCAGCCGCAGGAGTGGTCATGAAGCAGGCACTGGCCCGCTATGAGTGGGAAGGTGAAATTGGCTATGGCCTTAATGAACGATCGAGATAAGGAGAATGGATATGTCCGATAAACTTACATTTACGCCAGAGGATGATTGCTATCACCAGCTGTCGGACGATCCTTATGAAACAGAAACCAACTGGTGGTCGTTCAATATTCCCGAACGGAAAATCGGTTGCTGGATCCACGCGCCTTACTATCAAAATCGCAAGGCTATGACCTGGCGCATTTTTGCTTGGGATGATGAGGGGTATGATCCCGCTCGCATGGCTTATTATCGAAAAGTCGAAGAGGCGGCGATGCCGGATAATCCCGATCTTCGCGACATCACTTTTCCTGGTGACAAGGCTGGCCCCGGCTATAGTTTGAAAATGCTGGAGCCGGGTATGAAATATCATCTGCAATATGAAGATCCCGCGCGCGGCTTTGCGCTTGATTTCATACATAATGGACTTCACGAACCACATCGCTTTCCTCCTGGCAGGCCGCCTTTCATGCAAACCCCTCATTTTGACCAGCTGGGCCATGTAGAGGGGTGGATGACCTTGCGCGGTGAGCGTATTCGTATTGACGGTATTGGTGTGCGTGACCGGACTTGGGGACCGCGTGGTGGCCCTTATGCTGCGTCACCCAAAAAATATGCCAGCGATATGGACCGTGTGAAGCATCCCGGCGGCGCACGTTGGCGCGAGATTGAGCGTGAGAAAGGGCGCGGGCGTATCCAGTATATATTCGGCCATCGCCGTGATGGCACAGGATTTCTTGGCTTTGCCCGCTTGCAAGAGGCCGATGCCGAAGGTTGGGCGCCAATGAACGCAGGCTGGATCAGGCGGGATGATACATTCGGAACTCTTGATGCCGGTAAATCGCGAATGCGTAGTTTCCGTAGCCCGAAAACCGGCTGGTCAACGCATATGCAAGTCGAACTGGTTGATGAATTGGGCCGGGAAATGGTCAGCGAAGGCTTTGTCGTGAGCACGATGAGCGAGGCAGGGTACGGCGTTAATCAACTGATGCGCTGGGATATAGACGGCGGGATCGGCTGGGGTGAAGATCAGGATGTCTGGAACCCTCAACATTTTGTCCGCGTGCTGGATGCGTTAAAAGCAACAGCGTGAACGCTATGTTGGCGAACCTGTCACTCCCTTTGATGTGTGCACCAATGAGCTTTGCCTCATCGGTTCCGCTTGCGGTCGCTTGTTGCGGGGCAGGGGTTATCGGGGGCTGGCAAGGGGGCACATTTACCCCGGGTGAAATATTCGAAGATTATCTAAAGGCTTTGGATGGCATTGCAGGTGCGCCGCCGATCGTCAATCTTCCGGCACGCTGGGGCAGCGATCCGGCGGCTGCCGAACGGATAGCGATGCTCGAACGCTATCGTGTACCGCTTGTCCTTTCCAGCCTTGGTGATCCATCGGCATTGGTAGAGCGCGTCCACGGATGGGGAGGACGCGTTGTCCATGACGTGACAACAATGAAACATGCTCAAAAAGCGATTGCAGCCGGCGCAGATGGTTTGATGCTGACATGTTCGGGCGCTGGCGGGCATACCGGTTTTCTGACCCCGATGGCTTTTGTGCCCGCAGTGCGGCGGATTTTTGACGGACTGTTGATCGTTGCGGGCGGAATTGCAGACGTGCATGGAATTGCCGCTGCATTGGCTTTGGGTGGGGACATTGCCTGTATGGGAACACGCTTTATCGCCACCCCCGAAAGCGGTGTTGTCGAGGGGCACAGGGCCATGATACCCGATGTGGGGGCGGATGATATCGTTGTCTCGGCAGCGATGAACGGCGTGCCGGCCCATTGGATGCGCCAGTCGATAGAAAATGCCGGGCTTGATTATAAAAGCTTAGCGAACACGCGTACGCCCATGCCGGAAGGCGTAATGCCGTGGCGCGATATCTGGAGTGCGGGACAGAGCGTTGGCCTGATCGATGCGGTTGAGCCAGCGGGAGTTCTGGTCAGCAGACTGACACAAGAGTTTGAAGCTCTGCCTGTTCTTCCTGATTGGCGCGGGCGGCTTGAAGAAGTTAGCAAAAGCTGGTCCTAATCCAGCCATGATGGGTAATTAAAGATAATTGTGATATTATAAGGGGTTTTGGAATGGCTTTTAAGACACGTATTACGGAAATGCTTGGGATTGAGCATCCTATTGTTCAGGGAGGCATGCAATCGGTAGGCACTGCACAAATGGCGAGTGCCGTATCAAATGCCGGCGGTCTTGGTATTATCACGGCTTTGACCCAGCCATCACCAGAAGCACTTCGCGAAGAGATTGAAAAGTGCCGGTCCATGACCGACAAGCCCTTTGGTGTGAATTTGACCGTTTTTCCAACAATCAACTCACCTGACTATAATGCTTATGCCGATGCTGTCGTAGAAAGCGGTGTCAGAATCATGGAAACCGCGGGCACTCCGGCTGTTCGCGAGATATGGGCGCGGGTAAAACCGCATGGCGTGACCATTTTGCACAAATGTACAGCGGTTCGCCACGCGCTGTCGGCTGAAAAAGCAGGGTGTGATATCATTTCGATCGATGGTTTCGAATGCGCCGGGCATCCCGGTGAGGATGATATTCCGGGGTTGATCCTGATCCCGGCTGCTGCTGACAAGGTAAAGATTCCGATGCTCGCATCTGGCGGTTTTGGCGACGGACGCGGTCTGGTTGCAGCGCTGTCACTGGGCGCGGAAGGTATTAATATGGGAACACGGTTCTGCGCCACCAAAGAAGCGCCGATCCACGATAACGTCAAACAAGCTTATGTTGATAATGACGAACGCGGCAGCTTCCTCATTTTCCGGAATTTTAAAAACACCGCTCGTGTCGGCAGGAGTGAAGTAAGTGAAGAAGTTGTTCGCCGTCTCGCTAAGCCGGATGCCCAGTTTAGCGATGTGCAGGAACTGGTGGCGGGGACTGCAGGCCGTGAATTACTTCAGACAGGCGACCTCAGCAAAGGCGTTTTCTGGGCAGGGATGGTCCAGGGATTGATTAACGATATCCCGACCTGTCAGGAACTGATAGACAGGATCATTAGTGAGGCCGAGGAAATTCTTGACCAGCGGTTTGCAAGTTTCCGCACTTAAAGACGCTACCGTGTCACCATAGGCCGGAACAGAGATGTTTCGGCCTGCCAATCGAGCCGTACCGTGCGATAGATGAACCGCCAGCCGTCAGATGATAATACAAGCTGGTCATCATAGGTGCCGCTATGGTCCGGCCCTGAATTGCTGTGTACGGCAAAATAGCTGCGAGCACTTGCTTCATTACCATTAATATCGATTAATGGATTGGTGATGTGATGGCGGACAAAGGTCAAATGTGGGTTGCGCGTAGCTGATGATAGCGCTGCAGCAATTTCCTCTGGACCCACCGGGCTACCGCCCGGATAGTCCAGCACTCCCTTTTCGGTGAAACATGCCGCCAAATCGTCTACACGTCCGCGGTCGCCGTTATAGGTATATCGTGCCAGAAGATCGCGGATCGCATCACGCTGCGTGGCCAGTTCATCCATTGAAGTTCAGCCGCAATCCTGGTTCTTCCCAGCTTGTTTTTACAAGACGGCCTGATTGCGACAATGTGATATAAGCGTCGCGCATATCTTTGCCACCAAAGGCAATATTAGTCACATAAGATTCCTCATCGATATTATATTTTGACACTATCCCATCAGGCGTGATCGTCGATATACCGCCATCATATAGGGTTCCGACGCAGATATTGCCTGCTGCAGTCACGGCAAGGCTATCAAATCCCACCGGTCCCGGCGCAGTTGCGATCCAAGCCGGGCGTTGATCTTCTACCTTGCGAACATAACGATATAATCGCGCCTGATATGTGTCAGCGACATACAGGAATGCGCCATCGGGGGAGATGCCTATGCCGTTATATGAAACCGCATCCCGGTTAATTGCACTGATTGCAGATCCATCAGGTAATGCGCAGAACAGCCCGCTTGCAGTGCGAATACCATCATGCGTCTTGCCAAGATCAGTAAACCACATTCGCCCATCTGCATCAAAAACAATATCATTCGGTGCTTCGAGCGCTATATCAATGCAGCTGTCGTAAAGGCGTTCAAATTTTCCTGTTCCAAGGTCGACACGCTCAATTCGCCCTTCATGGCCCTCTCCGCGCGCATTCTGGAATTTTTTCAGATCGAGTCCGCCGTTATTACACACATATAGGGCGCCATCGGGTCCTATCGCTGCGCCATTTGGGCCACCTCCGATATCGCAAACTGTCTCACTACGCCCATTCCAGCAGCGTGTAATCCGCCCACCAGCCAATTCGGCAACTATTACCGATCCGTCGGCGCAAACGACCGGACCTTCAGGAAATGCGAGACCTTCTGCGATGATTTCCATAATCAATCCTATCCCATCTTATATAACCTAGTTATGTAACTATTGACATCTCTAAGGTTGGAGCGCAACCCTATGTATAAGGAGAGAGAATTGACTGTACCTCAACATCACATCGTCGCTTCGCCGCCACCATTTGAGGCTCCACCTTATCCATCTGATATATTCGCTGGTCAGACCGTCTTTGTTACAGGAGGCGGTACTGGCATGGGTCTGGCGATGGCAAAAGCTTTTGCACAAGGCGGAGCGCAGGTAGCTGTTGCGGGTCGTAACCTTGAAAAGGCACAATCCGGTGCTGACGAAATCGCGGCGCTTGGCGTCCGAACCCATGCAATCAGCTGTGACGTGCGAAATCCCGATTCCGTCGCAGCCGCATTCGACGAAGCGGAAATGGAATTGGGGACAATCAACTTTCTTGCGAATAATGCAGGTGCCAATTTCCCGATACTGGCTGAAGAAATTTCGGCCAATGCCTGGAACGCAGTGACTCGCATTGCCATTGACGGCACATTTCTATGTTCCACAGAATTTGCCCGGCGTTGCATAGAGCGAGGGCAGAGCGGTGCGATTATCAACAATAGCGCCCAATATATCTGGACGGGTTTTCCCGGTGATGCACATAGTGCCGCTGCCAAGACGGCACAAGCGACAATGACAAAGAAAATGGCGGCAGACTGGGCAGAATATCATATTCGCGTAAACGCCATAGCAGCGGGTTTCTTTCCGCACGCCACTTCGACCGCGGGGCGGCGCGAAGGAGGAACCGAGCCCTTGCAAAACATGATACCCGCAGGCCGAACCGGCAGCATCTGGGAGTTCGGATGGTTGTCGGCTATAACTTGCACACCGATTTTCGGAGCGATGACAGGACAGATCATTATCCAGGATGGAGGGGAGAGTCTTCGCCGTTCGCTGATGATGCCCGATTTCATACCTCCCCGTGAAAGAGTCGATGGTCCGTGGGGTTGGCAATGACAGGCTGGTTGTCAGGAAAGCGCGCTCGCGTTGAGGGAGATAGCTCTACGATTGAGACAGCCTTAGCGTCCCAGGGCGCGACGCTTGTATCGGAAGGCGATTATGATATCTGGATTCATGTTGTTGAGCCATCAGCCGTCAAACCAGCGCATGAGCTCACACATACTGAATGGCGGGAAAGTCTGCACTCCGGACTGGATGCCCGTTTCTTAGGTGCCAAAAACTTTGCTGACCAATGCCGGGCTCGTGGTGAAGGCGGTGCGATCCTTTATGTAAGTGCACCGGAACAAGCTTTGGGTGCCGATCATGCCGCTGCTGCTGGAGCGCTCGGCAATCTCACTAAAACTCTGGGCGTCGAATGGGCGCGCGATGGTATTCGCGTGAATAGTATTTTGACGTACCACAACGATGAAACCCTTGGTAATCTCACGGCCTATTTGGTCAGCGACTATGCCGCATATGTAACGGGCGCTGTGATGGGGGTAGGTCTTGATGACTGATCGGATACGGCTCGATAATGAAATCGCATTTGTGACTGGCGGCGGTGGAGGAATTGGCCGTGCCATCGCTATCCGTCTTGCAGAAGCTGGCGCTGATGTCGCGATTTTTGACATAATCTCGGAACGCGCCGAGGAGGCAGCTGAACGGGTTCGTGAAGCAGGGCGGCGGGCTATGCCCATTACTGGTGATGTGATGGATAGCAACGCGCTCAATACTGCCATAGCTGATACAGCGAATAATTTTGGGCGGCTTGATATTCTTGTCAATAATGCCGGCGGCGTCGCTGCACGACCTTTCCTTGAACAAAGCGAACGTAGTATGCGAAAGCATATTGACATCAACCTGATGTCTATGTTGATCGCGACGCAAGCCGCCGCAAAACACATGATTAAAGGTGGCCATGGCGGGGCGATAATAAATGTCGCCAGTATCGAAGCTGTTCGGGCAGCACCCAATTTTGCTGTCTATGCCGCATGTAAGGCCGGGATGCACAGTTTTACCAAATCCATGGCACTTGAGTTGTCGCAGTACGATATCCGGGTTAATTGTATCGCTCCGGATCATACAATCACGCCGGGAAATCAGGGTAATCGCTCTGGGCCAGTGGATCCTGATAGTTGGATACATCACAGCGACGAGCGGATTGATGCCATGAACCGGTTAATACCATTGGCACGCGAAGGAATTGACCTGGAGTGCGGAGACGCGGCAGTGTTCTTGGCGAGCGCCATGTCGAACTATATCACCGGAGTTCTCTTGCCGGTGGATGGTGGTACGAGCGCGTCATCTGGCTGGGTCCGCGGAAAAAACGGGAAATGGACTCTCAATGAAGGATTGTCATTTGGGATATGAATAGCGGGATGATGTTCGGATTGCAGATTTTCATCCTGTGCCTTAGTGAGCAGTTATGGCAAACAAGAACAAATTATGGCGAAATCAGATAAAGGGGCGGTGACATTGCAGCATGAGAGTGACAACGGACGTATCCGGGTTCCTAAAACATCCGAACTTGTTGCAGACCAGATCCGCGAGCAGATCATCCGCGGTGAATTGGACGAAAATGACACGCTGCCGCCCGAAGGCACATTGATGGTAACGCTGGGTATATCGCGCCCAACCCTGCGTGAAGCATTCCGCATCCTTGAGGCCGAAAACCTGATAAGTGTTGTCCGTGGCTCACGCAGCGGGGCGAGGGTGCATAAGCCCTCCACCGAGTTGGTGTCACGCTATGCCGGTTATGTATTGGAATCGCAAAAAACAACTATAGCGGATTTATACACAGCGCGGTTGGCCATTGAACCAACCGTCGTCCGTTGGCTGGCAATCGCGAAGGGGCAGACCCCAGGCATGGCCAAGGTGAAAAGTACACTCGAAGAATTGAATGACATGCTCTTGAACGAGCAATATGATGAATTTATCAACAATATAGCCTATTTTCATCAAGTGCTGGTGGAAGCGACAGGGAATAAGACGTTGAGTTTCATGAACCGTCTATTGCTCAATCTCGCTCGCACACATCAAAATGACTATCAGCGACGGCAACCCAGATCTGCAGAAGAGCGCCTGAAAAGTATTCGGATAGGCTTCAAGTCCTATGCGAAATTGATTAACCTGATTGAAGGCGGGAATGTTGAACAAGCCGTAGAACATTGGCGACTCCATTTACGCAATGCCAATGAGACCTGGGCAGGAAGAGGTGAAGCTGACCGTATCGTTGATTCCCTGCAAAAATGACAAGCACATTAATTGAAGCAATAACCGCTGCATCACAGCAAAGACCAGAAGCTGTTCTTGCTGTGGCTTCGGATCACAGACCCTGCACAACCAATCTCGCGGAGGTCGTAGCGGCCGGGCAGCGGATGGGAACGAGGATGATAGCAACGGGTATCGCGCCTGGTGATATCATAAGCTGTATGTTACCCAATTGGCGGGAATGGTTGGTAGTCGCCGTGGCAGCGAGTCATGCGGGCGCAGTTATGCTACCCATTGTGACAATTTATGGCGCAAAGGAATTGGGCTTTATTTTGCACCAGTCCGGAGCCAAATGGCTTTTTACGCCGGGGAGCTTCCGCAATGTTGATTATACCCGTGTCGTCGCCGATTGCGGTGCGCTCCCAAAGTTAGAACGCCACATAATTCTTGGCCCCGAATTTGAAGCTTTGGAAGCGTCCGGACCGATTTCAGAACCTGTTTCCGTTCCATCCGAAGATCTTGCATTGCTGGTGTTTACCTCTGGCACGACCTCTGATCCGAAAGGGGTGATGCATTCGGCGCGCGGTTTGCTTGCTGAATTGGAATCAATGCGTCTCATGCGTGACGAGTCAGAAGATGACGCAATTCTTTCGCCTTGGCCGCCTGGCCATGTTGCTGGTGCCTTGTCGATGTATCGCTATCTTTGTCAGGGTGCTCCCGTGGTTTTAATGGACCAGTGGGATGCCGCGCAGGCTGCCGAACTGATCGAACGCTATCATGTGACCAGTTCATCGGGAACACCTTTTCATCTTTCGGGAATGATGTTGGCGGCAGAGACCAATGGCCATGATCTTTCATCTTTGCGTCAGTATATTGTTGGCGCTGCGCCTGTGCCGCCCTCATTGATCGAAGCCTGTCAACAACAGGGGCTTGCAGTTTACCATTGCTATGGATCGAGTGAGCATCCCACGGTGACGTCCGGGACAGTTGATGATCCGCTCGACAAACAAATTCATACGGAAGGCAAGGCGATTATCGGGTCAGAGATTCGGCTCGTTGACGATGATGGAAACGATGTTCCTGAGGGTGAGGAAGGCGAGATATGCACACGCGGACCGGAACTTTTCATAGGATATCTCGACCCGTCCCTTAACGAAGCTGCGTTTCTTCCCGGCGGCTGGTATCGCAGCGGTGACATTGGCCGGCTGGATGAAAGTGGATATTTGCTGATTACAGACCGCAAAAAAGACATCATCATTCGCGGCGGTGAGAATATATCTTCGAAAGAGGTAGAAGCAATTTTGCTTCGTATGGATGCGGTTGCTGATGCTGCCGTTATCGCTGCTCCTGATGAACGTATGGGAGAGATTGTAAGGGCATGTCTTGTACTTCTGCCTGGTGCTTCACTCACGCTTGAAGACATTCGCGATCATTTTTTGGCAGCGGGCATCGCCAAACAAAAGACTCCTGAATTATTGAACATCGTGGATGAATTACCGCGTAATGCATCAGGTAAAGTTCTGAAACATGAATTGAGGAATCGTCTGTGAATAACGATCGCATCTTGTATCTGGAAGGTATCCATAACTTTCGTGATTATGGCGGCTATGCGGTTCGGGACGGCTCCCGGTTCAAGACAGGGCTTCTTTATCGTTCTGGTCAACATCTGGACGCTACACCGGGTGATCTGACAGTTGTGTCCGATTTGAAGCTTGAAACAGTGATAGATTTGCGTGGAGACAGCGAGCGGATGCACTTTCCGTGTGCCCGGGCAGAGGATTTTAATGCACAGATACTGTTCGCACCTGGAGAAACTGCTGACCAAAACACGAATGCACCACATATCGAAGCCGCAGCGACAGTCACAACTGCCGAACAAGCACGCGAGGCCATGGCTCGGTTATATAAAAACATGCCGTTCAGACCGAATCTGGTGGCTGTATTGCGACTTTATTTCGATGCGCTTGCAACGCGTGGCGGCGCCAGTTTGATCCATTGTTTAGCGGGTAAGGATCGTACCGGCTTTGCTGTGAGCCTGTTGCACAAACTGCTCGGCGCGCATGACGATGACATACGCGCCGATTATTTGTTAACAAATGTTGCAGGCAATATTGATAAGCGGATAGCCGCTGGCGCGAATGTGATCCGGGGAAAATATGGGGAGCAGATTGAGGACGACGCAATCCGCACGCTAATGTCGGTCGACGCAGAATATATCGATAACGCCTTTGCCGCGATTAACGAGAGCTATGGATCAGCCGTCACTTACGCGGAGGAATTATTGCACGTCACAAAGCCTAAACTAGCGAAGATAGAAGAACATTTGCTTGTGTGATCAAGCAGGTTATTTCTTATCCTTTAAATTGCCCCTTAATTGCGCATCACCCATCCGCCATCTACATTAAGCACCTGACCTGTCATCCACCGACCTGCTTCCGACACCAGCAGCAGTAACGCGCCGCAAAGCGCATCTGGCGTGTCGCGTCCCTGGATCGGCGTCTTCGCTTCAACAAATTGCACCATCGGGCTGTCATCGGGCGTCAAAGCAAGTCCTGCATCGCTCTTGGTCATTCCCGGACCGATTGCGTTGACCCTGATATTCTGACCGCCAAGCTCAGTTGCCAGTGTGGTTGTCGCACCTAACAGAGCGATTTTGGTAACCCCGTAGAATGATTGTGCAGGAAATGCTCCTGCCGAAACCTGATTAACGATGGCCCCGCCGCCGCGTTCTGCCATATAAGGTGCAACTACCTGCGCACAATTGATCGCGCCCCAAAGGTTGACACCTATACCCTTGTCAAAACGCTCTTTGTTGGTTTGGCTTAGGGGTTTGTCGACAATCTCGACCATCAAGGCGGCATTATTGACCAAAATGTCGATCCCGCCGAATGATTCTTTCGCTTTAACGGTCATGTTTTCAACTGAAGCAGTGTCGGTTATATCAACCTGTACGGAGATAGCTTTGCCACCGGCTGCATTGATTTCTTCAGCGACTGCTTGGGCGCCTTCGCTGTTGAGGTCAGCTACCACGACTTGCGCTCCAGCATTGGCGAGAGCCACGGCATAGGCGCGGCCAATACTGTTCCCGCGGCCACCAGCACCCGTAACGATCGCGACCTTGCCGTCGAGACGAAAATTATCATTAGTAAAATCAGCCATGAATTCTGTCCTTATTTAGGAAATATCGGTGCACCAACGCCAATGGTGACAGTTTTATAGTGCAGGAATTCGTCGATACCGGCTTTGCCACCTTCTTTGCCGAATCCCGAAATACCAATCCCACCAAAGGGTGTATGGGGGTTAATCTGAAGCCCGCCATTATTATAGACACCGCCGGCATTAAGCCGCTCTGACAAACGATGGACACGTTGGAGATCATTCGACTGGATATAAGCGGCAAGGCCATATTCGCTGTTATTGGCGATGGCGACAGCCTCATCCTCATCGTGGAATTTCATTACTACAACTGCTGGGCCGAAAATTTCTACCTGAGAGATTTCATGGTCAGGATCGGCATCGACGATCAGCGTGGGTTCAATGAAATTACCCTCGGCCAACGAGCCACCACACCGGTCGCCGCCAAGTAGAAAAGTGGCAGCATTATCGGCTTTGGCACGTTCGAACATCCCGGTAATCCGATCGACAGCCGCTTTGTTTATTACAGGGCCAACCATGACGGTAGGGTCCATCGGATCGCCGACTTTAAACTGAGAGATGATCGCCTTTAGCCGAGCAACAAAATCATCATATACGTCAACATGAACGAGCTGGCGGGTGGGAAGGGCACAGCCTTGGCCGGAAAGGCATCCAACAGTCCAGAATACCGCACGTTCAGCAGCAGCCTGAATATCGCAATCGGGGAAGACCAAACTGGCAGATTTTCCGCCCAGCTCCATTACTGATGGTTTAATTTCCTCGGCGCACGCGGCGAGAATTTTGCGTGCTGTAATCGGTCCACCGGTAAAGCTGATCTTGCGGATCTTTTTGTGGCGGACAATCGCTTCCCCACATTCAGCGGTGCCAGGAAGAATGGATAACACCCCATCCGGCAGCCCGGCCTGTTTACATAATTGCGCGAACAATTCAGGCGCAAAAGGCGTAATTTCGGCTGGTTTG
>JADMKQ010000189.1:0-4729 GCA_015478735.1 Sphingorhabdus sp.
ACAATTTGTAACTTTTGTTACTATTCAATGCGTTACTTGTGATAGCGAATCACTATCTCGCCGGATTAGATCAGTCCGGACAACGGGCTTGACGGATCGGCATACATGCGGCGGCCCATCCGGCCAGACAAATAGGCTTCGCGTCCGGCCTCTACCGCCAGCCGCATCGCTCGGGCCATGCGCACCGGTTGCTTTGCTTCGGCAATGGCGGTGTTCATCAACACACCGTCGCAGCCAAGTTCCATCGCAACGGCGGCGTCGCTCGCGGTTCCGACACCGGCATCGACCAGCACCGGCACCTTGGCACCTTCGACAATCAGGCGGATGGTTACCCTGTTCTGGATACCCAGACCCGAACCAATCGGCGCGCCCAGTGGCATCACCGCAACGGCACCGGCATCTTCCAGTTGCTTCGCGGCGATCGGGTCATCGACGCAATAGACCATTGGCTTGAAGCCTTCATTGGCCAGCACTTCGGTGGCGCTCAGAGTTTCGCGCATATTGGGGTAAAGCGTCTTCGCCTCGCCCAGCACTTCCAGCTTCACCAGCTCCCATCCGCCCGCTTCGCGCGCCAGCCGCAAGGTGCGGATGGCATCATCGGCATTAAAACAGCCTGCGGTATTGGGAAGATAGGTGATTTTCTTGGGATCGATAAAGTCCGTCAGCATCGGCTGGTTACGGTCTGTAACATTCACGCGGCGCACGGCAACTGTCACGATTTCAGCGCCCGCCGCTTCAACGGCTGCGGCATTTTCTTCAAAATCCTTGTATTTCCCGGTGCCGACGATCAGGCGCGATTTGAAATGCTGCCCCGCCACGCTCCAGCCGTCATCGGTTGACTGATCGCCGCCGCCAACAAAGTGGACGATTTCCAACTGGTCGCCATCTTCCACCATGACATCGGCCAGCGTCGAGCGCGTCACGATCTCCCGGTTCCGCTCTACCGCCACTTTGGCGGGGTCCAGATCCAGCGAGCGCACAAGGTCGGCAACAGACATTCCGACTGCAATCCGTTTGTGATCGCCATTTAACTGAATTGAAATTTCCGGCATAACCAATGTTTCCATACTGTTTGATCTCGCTTTTCGGAATCGAGCCCTATAAAGAGGCCATATAAAGAGGTACGCGGTGCCGCAACCAAAAGCACTATATGGGGGACATTATATTGTCACAGGGAAAGAGCGCACGAAAGACCGTTTTTGTCCTTAACGGCCCGAACCTCAATTTGCTGGGGATGCGGGAACCGGAAATCTACGGGTCCGACACGCTGGACGATATTGCCGGGCGACTGGAAGACCAGGCGCAGGAAATGGGTCTGGAAGTGGATATTCGCCAGAGCAACCATGAAGGCCATCTGGTCGACTGGCTGCACGAAGCGGCTGCCGAAGAAGCGCTGGCGGTGATCCTGAATGCGGGGGCGTTTACACATACATCCATCGCGCTATATGACGCTATACTGGCCATCGACGTGCCGGTGATAGAAGTTCATATATCCAATCCAGCCGCGCGAGAAGAATTTCGGCACAAAAGTTTGATTGCCCCGGTTGCAAAAGGTACGATTTGCGGCTTTGGTGCGCTCAGCTACGAATTGGCGCTTGACGCTGCCCGAAAATTATAAAGCAAAATTTAAACTACAATAATGGGAACCAGTAATGGCCGCAAAAAAAGACAATGGTGATAGCATGAATGTCGATCTCGACATTGTTCGGGAACTTGCCGGGATATTGAATGACTCCGGTCTGAGCGAAATTGAAGTCGAAGATGACGACCGCAAGATCCGTGTCTCTCGCACCATCACCGGCGGATATGCCCCGGTTCAGGCTGTTGCAGCCCCTGCGCCCGCTCCGGCCCCTGCTGCAATGCAGGCCGAAGCCGCTGCGGCTCCGGTTGACGACCATGCCGGCGCGCAAAAATCACCGATGGTTGGCACGGTTTATTTGGCTCCCGATCCGGATGCCGCCAATTTTGTCAGCGTAGGCGACAAGGTTTCGGTCGGCGATACGTTGCTGATCGTCGAAGCGATGAAAGTGATGAACCCGATCACCGCCGAAAGCAGCGGCACGATTAAAGCCATTTTGGTCGAGAACGGCCAGCCGGTCGAATATGACCAACCGCTGGTTGTGATCGCGTAGGCGGGGCTTAGCGCATGACCATCAACAAGATCCTGATCGCCAATCGCGGCGAAATCGCGCTTCGTATCCTGCGCGCCGCCCGTGAACTTGGCATCGATACCGTCGCCGTTCACAGCACCGCGGATGAAGACGCAATGCATGTGCGGCTGGCGCATGAGGCAATTTGTATCGGCCCCCCTGCCGCCGCTGACAGCTATCTCAGCATACCGGCGATAATCTCTGCGGCGGAAATCAGCGGGGCGGATGCCATTCACCCCGGCTATGGCTTCCTGTCAGAAAACGCGCATTTCGCCGAAGTTGTGGAAGCGCACGGCATTAAATGGATTGGCCCCAAGCCCGAGCATATCAAGATCATGGGCGACAAGGTTGCGGCCAAGAAAACCGCTGGCGACCTTGGTATTCCGCTTGTCCCCGGCTCTGATGGAGCGGTCAGCGATATAGAAGTCGCGAAACAGGTTGCGGCAGAGGTTGGCTATCCGGTCATCATCAAAGCGGCTTCCGGCGGCGGCGGGCGCGGCATGAAAGTCGTGAACAGCGAGGCCGAACTGGAAACCCAGATGCAGCAAGCTGGCACCGAAGCCAAAGCCGCTTTCGGCGACGCGACCGTCTATATCGAAAAATATCTGGGCGACCCGCGCCATATCGAGTTTCAGGTGTTTGGCGACGGCCGCGGCAATGCCATCCATCTGGGTGAGCGCGATTGCTCGTTGCAGCGCCGTCACCAGAAAGTGCTGGAAGAAGCGCCGTCACCCGTCATCAGCGCAGAGCAGCGCGAAAAGATGGGCAAAGTCTGTGTCGATGCCATGAAGGGCATGCAATATCGCGGTGCAGGCACGATCGAGTTTCTCTACGAAAATGGCGAGTTTTACTTCATCGAGATGAACACCCGCCTTCAGGTCGAGCATCCGGTAACCGAAATGATTACCGGCTTTGATCTGGTGCGCGAACAAATCCGCATTGCCGATGGCCGTGACCTTTCTGTCAAACAGGAAGAACTGGAGTTCAAGGGCCACGCGATTGAATGTCGGATCAATGCCGAAAATCCGAAAACCTTTGCGCCCTCCCCCGGCAAAGTGGTCAGCTATCACGCACCGGGCGGTATGCATGTCCGCGTTGATAGCGGGCTTTATGCGGGATATTCTATCCCGCCATATTATGACAGCATGATCGCCAAGCTGATCGTATATGGCCGAACAAGAGACGGCTGCATGATGCGGCTGGCCCGCGCGCTTGATGAATTTGTCATCGAAGGCGTGGAAACCACCATCCCGCTCCACCAGAAGCTGGTTTATGACGAGGGTTTCCAGTCCGGCGAATATACGATCAAATGGCTGGAAGAATGGCTTGCCAAGGATGACGAAGCTTAATTTAAATTGGCTTCGTTTACCCTGTAATTCATAACCATCATTCCCGCACAGGCGGGATTGATGGGCTTTGACAGGTAATTAGCTTATAAGATCAATATGATGGCTTAATAGCGCCATTTGTTCATATAATGCCAACCTTTCCTGAACATTACAGCGCGGTTCAGCTATTTGTCAGAGTTTGAGGTCTATAGGTTGTTCTCTGGACGCGGCGAATAGAGTCGCTATGGTGAGGAGCAAAGCTATGCGACTATTTTTCATATCCGGGCTTATGGCAGCCACAATATTGACACCTGCCGCCGCATCGGCCGCTAATGTCACGCCCAATGTGAACCAGACCGGCTCTGTCATTGCCGCCGACCTGACCGGCAATGTAGCGCTGCAACGGGATGGCCGGTCCGATCGCCGTGCCCAACGCGGAAATCGGGGTTCCGGTAATCGCGAGGCGCGGCGAGGAGCGCGTTCCGAAAACCGAAATAATAGAGGCCGCGCAACCGTACAACGGGACCGCAACCGCTCTGCTTCACGGCAAGAACGCCGCTCCGCCCGGCAACAGACCCGCAATGCAGACAGAAACTATTCGCGCAGCCGGACAGAGGCCAGCCGCGCCAACCGGGAAGCCCGCCGGGAAGCAGCGCAGCGTAGTGAACGCCGCGTGGACCGCCGCGCCGATGCCCGCCGCGATCGTAACCAGAACCGCCGGGTAGAGCGCCGCGATAACCGCAACTGGAGCCGGGAAAACGGATGGACCAACCGTGATCGCAATGTGCGTAACGACCGGCGCTGGGACAATGACCGCCGCGACAATTATCGCGACAGAAACCGCAACAACCGGCAATGGAACCGTGGATGGCGCAATGACAACCGTTATAACTGGAAGTCCTACCGCAGCGCGAACCGGCATTATTATCGTCCGGGCCGCTATTACTCCCCGCTCCGGAACCATAATTACCGCCGCTGGAGCATCGGGATTTCCCTGGGATCGGCCTTTTACGGATCGCGTTACTGGATAAACGATCCATGGCGTTACCGTCTGCCGCCCGCTTATGGCAGCTATCGGTGGATCCGCTATTATGACGATGTGTTGTTGATCGATACCTATAATGGCCGTGTGGTCGATGTGATCTACGACTTCTTTTACTAGACAAGCCGTTCCTCAAAAACCGCTTCGTCACTGGAGGCCCGTAATCGGATGATTGCGGGCCTTTACTTTTTTCCCCGGCCATATTTTCC
>JADMKQ010000189.1:4829-12422 GCA_015478735.1 Sphingorhabdus sp.
AGGCCCGTAATCGGATGATTGCGGGCCTTTACTTTTTTCCCCGGCCATATTTTCCTTGAAACCATTTTCCTCTCGCCGCAAACATGCCACAAGACAGGATAGTTTCAGGGGAGAGAGATATGATCCGGCATTTGCTTGCACTTACAGCATTGGGATTGGCGCACCCTGCCCTTGCCGCTAACGAAACAGCGCAGCCCTCTACACAGATGCAGCCTGTCACGCTGATTAAAGTAGGCAATCTTATCGCTGACCCCGCCAAGGGCGCGAGCGGGCCGGCGACCATCACTGTTCAGGACGGCAAGATCATCGATGTGAGCGCGGGAAACAATGTTCCTTCTGCGCCCGAAGATCATGTCACCATTGTCGATATGTCTGACAAAACCGTGATGCCCGGCCTGATTGACCTTCATGTTCACCTGACCGGCGATCCGGGCGGTGATTTCTGGAAACAGACGACCGAGCCTGACGAATGGGGCGTTGTTGTGGGCGCGAAAAATGCGCTGCTGACGGTAAAGGCGGGCTTTACGACCGTGCGGGAAGCAGGTTCTTCACAATATTCGGCTTTCTCGCTACGCAAAGGCACCGCCGAAGGGCTTGTCCCCGGCCCGCGCATTATCGCGGCGGGACCGTCTCTCGCCATCATTGGCGGCCATGGTGATACGACCGGCTTTACCGAAGACATTAACGCGGCGCTCGCCAGCGGTTACACTTGCACGGGCGCAAACGAATGTGCGGCGAAAGTGCGAAAAGCCTCTCGCGCAGGTTCCGACATTATCAAGATCACGGCAACCGGCGGCGTATTGTCGCAGCAGGGCCGCGGCCTGGAAGCGCATTTCACGGATGCCGAAATGTCCGCGATTGCCGATACCGCCCATTCGCTTGGCCTGAAAGTCATGGCCCATGCCCACGGTGCACGCGGTATCGAAGCGGCTGCCCGCGCCGGCATTGATACAATCGACCATGGCACATTTGCGGATGAGGCGGCGCTTAAGGCGATGAAGGAAAACGGCTCTGCGCTGGTCCCGACCTTGATGGCGTTTCAGGGTGTTGCCGAAGGGCTGGGCAAGGGCGTCTATACACCCGTGGTCGAAGACAAGATCCGCGCTACTTTGGGAACGGTCGGCAAGGCTGTAACCATGGCCAAGAATATGGGCGTGCCGGTGGCCTTTGGCACCGATGCCGGTGTTTTTGACCATGGCCGCAATGCCGAGGAATTTGCCTTGATGATCAGCCACGGCCTGACTCCGCGCGAAGCGGTCGCCAGCGCCACGACTGTTGCCGCTGAAGTTTTGGGCATGGAAGGGCAGATCGGACGTATCGCCAATGGTTATTCCGCCGACCTCATCGCCTTTGACGGAAACCCGCTGGAGGATGTTACGGTGCTGGAAGAAATCGATTGGGTCATGGTGCGCGGGCGCGTAATTGATTAAGCTTGATCCATGAATGCTCCAGCTACGAAAACCACCCGCAACAATAGCCCGAAACGTCTGGCCGGGATTGGCCGGTCGGTGGCGGACAGGCTGAACGCCCATCCCAATGTGCAATGGCTGGAAAGTCCGCACGCGCAGCTTTTCGTGTGCCAGAACTTTCTCAGCGACAAAGATTGCGACCTGCTAATCAACATGATTGATGCCCAGGCCATACCATCCAGCCTTTATACCGGCACCGAGCGGGAGGGATACCGGACCAGCTACAGCTGCAATGTCGATCCGCATGACAAGGATATCCAGCGTATCGAGCAATCCATCTGCGATCTGGTGGGGCTGGAAAACTCCCACAGCGAAGTCATGCAGGGGCAGCGCTATGAAGTGGGGCAGCAGTTCAAGGATCACCACGACTTTTTCCACGAAACCGAGGAATATTGGACCAAGGGTGAGGAGAAGAACGGCGGGCAGCGCAGCTGGACAGCCATGGTCTATCTTAACGAGCCGGAGGAAGGCGGCGCAACCGCTTTTCCGCAGCTTGAATATCAGGTCGAACCGCGCAAGGGGATGTTGCTGACCTGGAACAATATGGGGCCAGACGGTCGCCCTAACCTCAACACCCTGCATGCCGGAACGCCGGTGGTAAAGGGCACGAAATATATCATTACCAAATGGTTCCGCCTTAACCCGTGGAGGGGCCGCTGGGTCCAGTAAAGTCGCACGCCATTTCCCGTTCGACCTGATCATATAATATTATATGTATGAAGCGAAATATTCGACCAACAACATTGGGGGTCGTTGCAGACGAAACCGGACCGTGATAGCTCCATGTTACAACTATATAACAGGGAGACTCCCATGCTTCGTAAGACTTTCGCTCTACTTGCCGGTGCCAGCTTGCTTGCCGCCGCTTCCGCTGCCCACGCCAATAGCCTGTCACAGGACAGCGGCCAGACTGTTGCCGCCAAACCGGCCGCTACCGAAAGCGAAAAGCTAAAAGCCCTTTTCGCGCAAAGCGATGAAGATAATCTGAAGCGTAATCCGATCAGCGCGCTTTTTCGGGGGGATGAGCGTTATGCTGATCAGCTGGGCGATTATATTACCGATGAATATTTCGCTGCCGAACGCGCCGCCGCAGAAAAAGAGCTGGCCGCGTTACAGAGCATTGACCGCAGCAAGCTCGGCGAGATTGACCAGATTGCTTATGATGTGTTCATGCGCGACAAGACGCAGACGATCAAAGGCCTGTCTGACGAGCTTTTGGCCCTGACCGTCGTTCGTCCGCTCAACCATTTCAGCGGCTTTCATGTCTTTTACCCGACCTTTGCATCCGGCAAAGGCGCGGCTCCGTTCAAAACGGTCAAGCATTATGAAGACAATCTGAAACGCCATGCGGAATATATCACACTGATGGACCGCTCGGTTGACCGGTTCCGGCAGGGCATGGACAGCGGCGTTGTCGAAACAAAGCTGACTATCGGCAATGTGATTGAACAGCTTGCCACGCAAATCGGACTGGGCCTTGAAAACAGTCCCTTCATGGCACCGACACAGACGTTCCCGGATGATTTCAGCGATGCCGACAAAGCGCGCCTGACCGCTGAATATTCCGGCATGACGACAAAGATTTTCGCCTCATACCAGAAGCTGCATGATTTTCTGAAAGACGAATATCTGCCCGTAACGCGCGATGGCGTCGGCCTTGCCTCCATGAAAGGCGGGGAGGTTCTCTATAAGCATCTGATCGAAGATACGACGACGTTGCCATTGGAAGCGGATTATATCCATGAGCTTGGTCTCAGCGAAGTGGCCCGGATCAAAACCGAGATGGAAGCGATCAAGAACGAGGTTGGTTTTGAAGGCACTTTGTCCGAGTTTTTCACTCACTTGCGGACTGATCCCAAGTTTGATCCGGAATCGCGTGAGGCGCTGACCCAAAGCTATTATGATCTGGGCAAAGAGGTCGACAAGGTCATCTCTACACAGTTTAAAAAGCTGCCGAAATCCCCGCTGGAAATCCGCCCCTATCCCGAAGCGATCGAGAAGTTTCAGGCTGGTGGTTCTTATGAAAGCGGGACACCCGACGGTTCGCGCCCCGGTGTGTTCTATTTCAACGCCTATGACCTGCCTTCACGCAACACCTATGGCGTGACCACGCTTTATCTGCACGAAGGCGCACCCGGCCACCATTTCCAGATTTCACTGGCACAGGAAAATGAAGCGCTGCCCAATTTCATGCGCTTTGGCGGCAACACCGCCTTTGTCGAAGGCTGGGCGCTTTATGCCGAAAAGCTGGGCTTCCCGATGGGATTGTTTGACGACCCTTATCAGCGGTTCGGCCATCTGGATGACGAGATGCTCCGCGCCATGCGGCTGGTGGTTGATACCGGCCTGCACAGCAAGGGCTGGACTCGTGAACAGTCGATTCAATATATGCTCGACAATTCCAGCATGGGCGAAACCGATGCTACTGCCGAAGTCGAACGCTATATCGCTATTCCGTCACAGGCGTTGGCCTATAAAATCGGTGCCATAACCATCCAGCGGTTGAAGGATAAAGCGCAGAAGAGCCTTGGTGACAAGTTCGACCCGCGCGAGTTCCATCAACAGATACTCGGCACCGGCGCGCTGCCGATGACGGTTCTGGAAAAGAAAATCGACGACTGGATCGCTGCACAAGCCTAAGTTTCAATGCCCTTACCCGGGCGTAACCACGCATATTATTTCAGGGGCGGGAGCTAAAAATGCTTCCCGCCCCTGCGATTTAGGTGGCTAGCGCGTTTGTATAAAATCTATCACCAGATGGTAATATTGCCTCAACTCGTTCGCTTTTCGGGGCAGATTAGCTATTAAACGCTGACTTTCAGGCTTTTTTATAGATGGTCAGGGAACCAAAAAGCCAAAAGGGTGTTATTCAGGGGATAGTTCCCCACAGGCCGTTAACACTTTTTTAACTTTTTAGTTTAATAAAGGTTAACGCAATCAAAATGAGTGGGGCAAACTTAATTTGACTGGTTTATAACTGAATATGACATATGCTTATTCCCCCGAAGCAACATTGTCCGAGATAGAACGCTCTGTCTTGAGGTCGCTTAATGCTGTCTGGCCATCCCCTGTTACGGTGACTCCATCCACAGTCGTATTGAACGGCAGCGGCGGTGATCCGGCATATTTTGTCGATGTCATCCAGACCTTAAGCGACAATGGCATGGTCTTGTATGAGACATTTCTGACCGGACAAGCTTCCGGCCCTCGTTTTCTGGACATGGTGATTACCGCGCGCGGAAAAGCTGCACTGAATGAAATAGAAGGCGCCTGAGCAGCCCCACAAGTCACAAAAGATTAAGCGGAAAAGTTAACAAGTTTCTTGGCTGAAACTTCATCCGAAGCTGTATTCGCAGCGGCGGCGATGACGGCCGAGGCCAATCCGGTCACATGGCGGAGCACATCCAGTTCACTTTCGGACAAGTCTCTGGCTTCATCACCAGCGCAGGCCACGGTTCCGACAATAGCACCTTCAACATTGCGCAGCGGCATCGAAGCATAGAGGCCAAGCGATTGGGTCATCGCACGGCGCGGGCATCCCAATTGTCTGAAATCAACATCCGGGTGGTTTGCGGCCCAATCCGGATCACAGGACACAACCAGATGATCTGCATGGTCCTTGCTGGCGCTCGAACAGCCACTGGTTCCGGCATCGGAACCTGCATCATCATTATCCCTGTTATACATGGTGATCGTGACAACGGGCGTCGAAAGCAGTCCCGCCGCCAGGCCTGCAAGCAGTTCCAAGTCCCGTTCCACTGTAATGATTTTGTTCATGCGAGGTTGGTGCCTTTAATTCCGATATCGGCTTAGGGCTGAAATCTAAACAAATTATTAACCATAGATGAACGCGTTCTTAGCGAATAGTTTCTGTATCCCGCAATCACTAAATGTAACTTCAGGTAAACCTTATGGAATCTCAGTATTTTAAACGTCGTTCCATTCTTGCGATTCCGCCTTTATGGTAAACGTATGACCAATCAGTTACTTAAACCGGCACTGGCGATTCTTGATTCGCTGATTTCCTTTGATACCACTTCCCGCAACAGCAACCTGGAGCTTATTGCCTGGGTGGAGGATTACCTGGCGCAATATGGGGTGAGCACTGCACGCGTCATCAATACGGACGGGTCGAAGGCCAATCTCTACGCCACAGTCGGACCGAATGTTCCGGGCGGCATCATCCTGTCGGGCCATAGCGATGTTGTGCCTGTGGACGGGCAGGACTGGTCAAGCGATCCCTTCACGGTAACAGAGCGCGAAGACCTGCTGCACGGACGCGGGACGTGCGATATGAAGGGGTTTATCGCCCTTGCTCTCGCTGCGGTGCCGATGCTCAAAGACGGTAAGCGGCCGGTCCATCTCGCGATCAGCTATGACGAGGAAGTTGGCTGCCTGGGCGCGCCTGCGATGATAGAGGAGATAGCCGCGAAGCTGCCACAGCCGGCACTGGCGATTATCGGTGAGCCAACGATGATGAAACCTGTCACCGGGCATAAGGGCATTTGCGTGCACGAGGTGGAAGTGCTGGGCCACGAAGCGCATAGCAGCCTGACGCATCTTGGCATTTCCGC
This sequence comes from Sphingorhabdus sp., assembly GCA_015478735.1. Classification (GTDB taxonomy): domain Bacteria; phylum Pseudomonadota; class Alphaproteobacteria; order Sphingomonadales; family Sphingomonadaceae; genus Parasphingorhabdus. Next base: position 10,873 of record JADMKQ010000189.1, read on the forward strand.
CAATATGATTGCGATTGAACTGATGCATGATCTCGCCGAACTGGCGCGGGAATTGTGGGACAAGGCCGATCCGGACTCCCCGTTCATCCCGCCCCATGCCACGCTCACTATCGGCAAGATGGAGGGCGGAACAGCGGCGAATATATTGGCGCGGCGGGCCACGTTCATTTTCGATCTGCGCTGCCCGCCCGGCACCGATCCGGATGTCATATTGAAACCGTTCAAGGAAAAAGCAGCCGCGATTGACGTGCAGCTCAAAGCGGCTTTTCCGGGAACAGGCGTCCGTGTTGAGCAGCTTTCAAACGCCCCGCCGCTGGACCAGTCCGGATCTGCGGAAGCAGAAGCATTTGTCCGCAAATTAACCGGCGACAATGCGCCAGCCGGTGTCGTGTCTTACGCTGCCGAAGCGGGGCAATTCAGCCAAGCGGGTTTCCCCACGATCATCTGCGGCCCCGGCTCGATTGAACAGGCGCACCAGCCGGATGAATATATCAGCCTGGACCAGTTTTCCCGCAGCGCAGACTTTATGCTGAGACTGGCCGAGGAGTTGAAACAGCCTTAATCCGTTTTAGCTGCCCGGCTGCTCCAGCAAACCGGAGACAATCGCGTAAGACCGCTCATTATCGACATCAATCGCGTTGCGTCCTTCGAGCAGAACAACCGGCTTGATATGAAGCCCGATGCGTCTCGATATTCGCGCCATGGCTGCCGGCAAGCTAATCAGGCCAGAGCGCAGCAGGAACAGGTTGATCAGGCCGAAACTCTCGATAATCCGCCCGACCTTTTTGGCAAATTGACCACCGCCACGGAATATTTCAGCGGCGTCCAGCGCATCGCGGCCAGACAGGCCATAGAGATTGCAATTTGAATATTGATCGTCCGAAAATTTGTAAAAGCGCCGCTGGCCGTCGGGATGGGCAGATAATACGGCGGATTTCGGAGCGAGCGCCACCGCCACATCCGCATCGCCCTCTAACATCGTCACCATCGCCTGTATCGCAGCCGGAGTCAGCAGCGCATTATCCGCCGTGGTTATGATGACAGGAGCATCTTCCATATCCCCCACAGCCGCAATTACGCTATCCGCCAGATTATCTTTTGAAGCAACGCAGGTTATCCGGTTTTGCCCGGCGCCCAGTCCGCCTATCACGGCTGACATATCTGCAAAGGCCTGCTCTTCGATCGAGACACGGATGTCACCAACCGCCGGATGCTGCGAAACAGTTTCCAGCACATGCGCGATCAGCGGCCTGCCAGCAATCGGGACCAGACATTTATGCGTCACATCATGAGCAATCGCCAGCGGGTCCACGATTCCAGGACGCTGCGCCGCCAGAATTACGACATTGATACGGGATTTTAACGGCACAGCAACGGACATGGATCAGGCCGCAAGCATCATGCGTTCGCCGACCACGCCCTGCCTGAACATGCTTTCGGTCAGGATCGTTTCAACCAGCTCCTGATGCGTCCAGCCTAGTTCTTCCGCCACCCGGCCATGGATTTTCCGCGACCATAAATTACAGTTGAGATTGGTTTCGAGGAAAATC
>JADMKQ010000190.1:0-9998 GCA_015478735.1 Sphingorhabdus sp.
ATGTGCCTAAAAATATCCAGCTAGAATTAATATGAAGCTGAGATAAGCTTGCTTTTAGTTCGCACTTTTCTCGACGGGCAGATTCATTCGGCAAAAGTTGAATCCACAGGCAAGTGCGGAACACGTTACTCATCCCATTGCACGCCCGCCGCCCCTGCGCTAAAGCCCCCTCGAACTTTGATTCATTCGCTGGTAATACCTGCTCCCCTCTGTCCGGGCGAAAGCCTGGGCGGACAGGTTGTATCGGCAAAATAATTTTTGATACGGAGCTACGTTACTATGACCACCACCGGACAAGACTCGCTGGGCACGCGCTCGACCCTTTCGGTTAACGGCACGGATTATGCCTATTACAGCCTCGCGAAAGCGGCGGAGAAGCTGGGCGATATTTCGCGGCTTCCCTATACGCTGAAAGTGCTGCTGGAAAATATGCTGCGCTTTGAAGATGGCGGCCACACGGTGTCGGCCAATGATGCGCAGGCTGTGGTTGACTGGCAGAAAGAGGCAAAGTCTCCGGCGGAGATCCAATATCGTCCGGCCCGCGTGCTTATGCAGGATTTCACCGGCGTTCCGGCTGTTGTTGACCTTGCCGCGATGCGCGACGGGATCAAGGCTCTGGGCGGTGATGCGCAGAAAATCAACCCGCAGGTGCCGGTGCACCTCGTGATTGACCACTCTGTCATGGTGGACGAATTCGGCACGCCGCAAGCGTTTGAAAATAACGTGGCTCTGGAATATCAGCGCAATATGGAGCGTTACGAGTTCCTGAAATGGGGTTCCAAGGCGTTTGACAATTTCTCTGTTGTGCCACCCGGAACCGGCATTTGCCATCAGGTGAACCTGGAATATATCGCGCGCGCTGTCTGGTCTTCGAAAGATGCAGACGGGGTAGAGGTTGCTTATCCCGATACCTGTGTCGGCACGGACAGCCACACGACGATGATTAACGGTCTGGGCGTGCTCGGCTGGGGCGTGGGCGGGATCGAGGCAGAAGCCGCGATGCTGGGCCAGCCGGTGTCGATGCTGATCCCCGAAGTGGTCGGGTTCAAACTGACCGGCGAACTGGCCGAAGGTATTACGGCGACCGACCTTGTGCTGACCTGTGTGCAGATGCTGCGCCAGGTGGGCGTGGTCGGATGCTTTGTTGAATTTTACGGTCCGGGCGTGGCGGCGCTGTCGCTGGCCGATCGTGCGACGATTGCCAACATGGCACCGGAATATGGCGCGACCTGCGGCTATTTCCCGATTGATGACAAGACGCTGGATTATCTGCGCCTGACGGGCCGTGACGAGGCGGATATTGCGCTGACCGAAGCCTATGCCAAGGAACAGGGTTTCTGGCGGCTTGATGACGCGGTTGATGCGGTTTATTCCAAGACGCTGGAACTGGACATGACCACGGTTGTGCCATCGCTTTCCGGACCGAAATTGCCGCAACAGCGCGTGTCGATGAGCGATCTGGACGAGGGCTTTAACCGCGATATTACCGACGTGTTCGGTAGCGTGGAGCCAAACAAGCGGGTTGCTGTGGAAGGCGCGGATTATGATCTGGGCCACGGCGATGTGACGATTGCAGCGATTACGTCTTGCACCAACACGTCGAACCCCAGCGTGCTGATCGCCGCCGGTCTGGTCGCGCGCAAGGCGCGGGCGCTGGGCCTGCAACGCAAGCCTTGGGTGAAAAGCTCGCTCGCACCCGGAAGCCAGGTGGTGACGGACTATCTCGACAAAGCGGGATTGAGCGATGACCTCAACTATCTCGGCTTTAATCTGGTCGGCTATGGCTGCACGACCTGTATCGGTAACAGCGGGCCTCTGCCGGCACCGATTTCCAAGGCGATTAACGACCATGATATTGTCGCGGCGTCTGTATTGTCGGGCAACCGCAACTTTGAAGGCCGCGTGTCGCAGGACGTTCGCGCCAACTATCTGGCTTCCCCGCCGCTCGTCGTCGCATATGCGCTGAAAGGCACGGTGCGCGAGGATATGTATAACACGCCGCTCGGGCAGGGCAGCGACGGGCAGGATGTTTACCTGCGCGATATCTGGCCAACCAATGACGAAGTGAACGAAGCCATGGGCGGCGCGGTAAACCGCGACATGTTCATCAGCCGCTATGGCGATGTGTATAAAGGCGACGCGGCGTGGCAGGACATTGATGTGACCGGCGGCGACACCTATGCGTGGCCGGCGGGCAGCACCTATGTGGCCAATCCGCCCTATTTCGAAGGCATGACGATGACCCCTGCGCCTGTGGGTGACATTGTTGATGCGAAGACGCTGGCTCTGCTGGGCGCTTCCATCACCACCGACCATATTTCGCCTGCCGGTGCGATCAAGGAAGATTCGCCAGCCGGTGAATATCTGCGCGATCATCAGGTGGCGAAGCAGGACTTCAACAGCTATGGCAGCCGCCGCGGAAACCACGAAGTCATGATGCGCGGCACCTTTGCCAATATCCGCATCAAGAACGAAATGGCCGACGGTAAAGAGGGCGGTTACACCAAATATAATGGCGAGATCATGCCGATCTATGACGCGGCGATGCGCCATAAAGCGGACGGTAATGAGCTGGTCGTCATCGGCGGTGAGCAATATGGCACCGGCTCGTCACGCGACTGGGCTGCGAAGGGCACGAACCTGCTGGGCGTGCGCGCTGTGATTGTGGAGAGCTTTGAGCGTATCCACCGCAGCAACCTGGTCGGTATGGGCGTGTTGCCGCTGCAATTTGTCGAGGGTGTGGATCGCAACACGCTGGGCCTGAATGGCAGCGAGAGCTTCACCATCAAGGGCGTTGCGACGCTGAAACCGCTGCAGGAAGTGGAAGTCGAACTGACCCGCGCCGATGGCAGCACCGAAACGTTCAAGACGATCTGCCGGATCGATACGGCCAACGAGATGGAATATTTCCTGAACGGCGGCATTCTGCATTACGTTCTGCGTAACCTGGCAGCATAAGCGGCTAACTAATTTGCGGGCCGGGGCATGAGTGGGAACTCTGCCCCGGCTGCGCGAACGTGCCGGGTTTTATTGGCGTAGGGCCAGATTTGGTCCCGAACGTTACTTGGCCAGATGCAGGACTGCCTTTTTTTGCGGCGGGTCCAGCGGACGAGCCTTCAGACCGGCCAGGATCGTGTCGATAACCTGCTGCAACCGGGTTTCATTCGCCAGCGGCATCATGTCCTTTATCAGCATCGGATTGCAAAAGGGCTGAACCATCGCGTTGACGAGCGATACGATCTCGTCGAGCTCCAGTCCTTCAAAATAGCCTTCTTCCATCGCTTCGGCGAGGATGATGGCCATAAAATGGTCATTGAGGTCAACATAGCCGCGAACGACTTCAAAATGTTGCTCGCCCAATTCCATATAGGATCGGAACAGCTCTGGATTTTCCTTAAACCGGGCGCGCTTGATCGCTAACCGCCGGGCGAAAAACTCGAACAGCTTTTGCCGTGCCGGCATGTCGGCCTCGACCAGATCCTCGACAATCTCGATCAATTCGGCAAACCAGCGCCCTGCCATCGCTTCGGCCAGCGCGTCCTTATTTTCAAAAAAGCGGAAAACATTGGTCTGGGACATGCCTGCCTCTGCGGCAAGGTCCGCCATGGTAAAGTCAATCGCACCATGTTCGCGGATAATCGCCTCCGCGCATTTTATCAGCTTTTCGCGGTTCTCTTCTAGATCGGTTCTGGGGCGCTGCATGGATAGGCTCCTGCTTTATCTGCATTCAAGTGTCTTATATACGCAATACGGCTCCAATGATAAAGGCATTTTACAGGATTCTCCGGTTGCTGCATAGACCGGATTTTACAAGTGCGTTTCCATATTGTCGTTGCTGTCCGGAAGCGGCTATTGGGGACGGATGAATGACAGTTCGCAAGTAGAGACAGCCTCTCCCGCATCTTCCCCTGAAAACGAGCCAGGCCCCTTTCAACCGGTAAGGGGCAGCCTTGCCCTGTTCCGCCGCTGGTGGCGCGTGGTGGTCTGTTCCGGCGTGGACCAGCAAGCGGTTATCGCGAGCGTGAAGGAAGATAGCGACTTCAGCCCGCGCTACGCGTTCATGACCTGCATGTCGGCGGGTATCGCGATATTGGGCTTGCTGCTGTCCTCCCCGGCGGTCGTGATTGGCGCGATGTTGCTCTCCCCGCTTATGGGACCGATAATGGGGGCGGGCTTTGCGCTTGCCATTGGCGATTATAAATGGCTGCGGGAAAGCTCGAAAGCGCTGATCCTCGGCACGATTGTCGCGGTATTATTTGCGGCGCTGGTGGTTGCCCTCTCGCCATTGCAGACGGTTACCTCTGAAATTGCCTCCCGCACGCGGCCCAACCTGTTTGATCTCGCCGTTGCTTTATTCTCTGCCTTGGCGGGCGGCTATGCGATGATCCGCGGGCGCATGGGCACGATTGTCGGGGTGGCGATTGCCACGGCCTTGATGCCGCCACTGGCCGTGGTCGGTTTTGGTCTGGCGACGCTGAACATGTCCGTTTTTGGCGGGGCATTGTTGCTGTTTTTCACCAACCTCATGACCATTGCACTGACGGCTGCTGCCATGGCGCGGCTTTACGGCTTTCGCTCAACCCTTTCGGAGCGGCAGTCGCAGATGCAGATTGCCGCGATGGTGGTGGTGTTCATCGGCCTTGCCATTCCGCTGGGCTATTCGTTGCAGCAGATCGCCTGGGAAGCGAATGTGTCGCGTCAGGCCAATGGCTATATCAAGGATCAATTTGGCTCCAGCGCGCGGGTGTCTCAGATAGATATTGATTTTGATGCCGAGCCTATTCTGGTCAGCGCGTCTGTTTTCACGCCGCGCATTGTTGCTGATGCGGAACAGCAAAGTTCGCGTGTGCTCAGCCGCGCTTTTGATCGTCCGATTTCGGTGGCGATTGAACAATATCGCGTTGAGACGGGCAAGGATGTGGCGAGTGCAGAGCTTGCCGCAGCGCGCGCGCAGCAACAGGCGCAGGAAGCGGAAATCCGGGTGGTCAAGCTGCGTGAGAATCTCGCGCTGGTGGCGGGGGTGACGGCGGACCAGGTAACGATAGATACGACAAACCGCCGCGCCATCGTGTCGGCAAGGCCGCTGAAAGGCGCAACGCTTGAAACCTATTACGCGCTGGAACAGCGTATCGCGGATCAGGCCAAGGACTGGGCGATCCGGATCAAACCACCGGCGGCGCAGCTTCCATCGCTGATGATCGAGGACGGCGCGGTCGAGGATAAGTCAACGGCGCAGCTTTCCCTGATCGGATGGGCGGCGGCGCGTGTCGAGCTGCCGCTTGGGGCCACTGGATCACCGGAAGATGTAGAGATTGTGCGTAAAGCCCTGCTCGACAACCATGCGATAGCGGTCAGTGATGCAGGAACGGGCGGGGCAGACGGAACCGTGCGCCTGCGCTGGTTATCGCCGCAGGATGTGGAAGCAGGTCAGGACTAGACCCTGTTCAATTTTGATTGAATCAAAATTGGGGCCTAATCTATTGTTTTATCGTGATTTCCGAGCCGTGAAATGTTCCATTTCACTCGAAATCACTCTGGACAGGCCCGCCAGACCGGCCCTCGTTAAAAGGCCGTCCGGCGGGCTGATCTGTCTATTGCGCCATTGCTGTCGTTACCGGCGCAGCGGGCATGTCCGGAAGTGTCATATAGGGAATGGAAATGGCATAAGCGCCAAGGCCCAGCATGACGAGCAGCGTGACGATGGTCCCGATGGTCCGGCCCATGGCGAATGTTCCGCCATCCATGCCGATACCATGCGCGACGCGGCCCAGCATATAGACGGCGCCAACCAGCCACAGCCATAAAGGAGCGCCATCGCCCATTGCGATGCTGGCCAGCTCGATCACGGCGATCAGGATCAACACAATGGCAACGCTTTCCCCATAGTTGGAATGGGCGCGCATACGACGGATCAGCCTTTCATTGCCGCCATCGCCGACGTTGATTTTCTCAGCCGTGCGAATACGGCCGACACGAATCATCAGCCAGATATTGATAAGCGCGGCAACACCGGCAATCGTGAGTGTAATCGGTAAAATCATGCATTCCCCCTGGATATTTTCAGACTTATCGCGTTTCTATAGGCGTAGAATGCTTGCAACGCACAGGAAAATCGTTATACGCGCAACTTCGCGTGCAATTCGCTATGTCGCATCGATCAGGTGATTCTCTATATCTATAGGGGCTGACTTGCTCAAAACCGGCATTTGGCCTATCCAGCACATATATGAAATTTGATATTTAAAGAACAGGCTTCGCAATGGCTGTCCCTAAAAGAAAAACTACGCCGTCCAAGCGCGGAATGCGCCGTTCCCATGATGCTTTGAAAGTCGAAGCATATCAGGAATGCTCGAATTGCGGTGAATTGAAACGCCCTCATCATTTGTGTGGCGCTTGCGGTCATTATAATGGCCGGGAAGTTTTGGCAGTCGACCTCTAGTCTTTTCGGCTATTTTCGACTAACTTCACGACTATCACACAGCTAATCAAGGGGAATAACCGGTGGGTATGAGGCCGCGGATCGCAATTGACGCGATGGGCGGCGATGTCGGCGTGCGCGTAATGGTCGCGGGCGCCGCGCTTGCCCGGCACCGGCACGAAGATTTCCAGTTCCTGTTCGTGGGTGATGAAACCCGAATCAAGGCAGCACTGGCAAATCACCCCAATCTGAGCGCAGCGTCAGAGATTCTGCACGCCGAGGAAATCGTCTCGGCAGACGCAAAGCCCAGTCAGGCTCTGCGCAATTCCAAAAAAACATCAATGGGCATGGCGGTCGCCGCGGTAAAATCCGGCGAAGCCAGCGCTGCGGTTAGCGCAGGCAATACCGGCGCGTTGATGGCAATCTCCAAACTCGCGCTGCGCACCATTCCCGGCATTGACCGTCCTGCGCTGGCCGCTCTGTTGCCGACCATGAAGGACAGCGATGTCGTCATGCTCGACCTGGGTGCGAATGCCGAGTGTGACAGCCGTAACCTGGTCCAGTTTGCGGTGATGGGTGCGGCCTATAGCCGGATCATCTACGGATTTGAAAAGCCCAGCGTCAAATTGCTGAATATCGGCACCGAAGATGGCAAGGGCACTGGCCCCGTGCAGGGCGCAGCCGATGCGCTTAGGAAAGCAAGCGGGCTAGCACTGGATTTCCAGGGCTTTGTCGAAGCGGATAAAATATCGACCGGCGAAGTCGATGTGATCGTCACCGACGGTTTTTCCGGCAATGTTGCGCTGAAAGCGCTGGAAGGCGCGGCGCGCTTTGTCACGGACTTGCTGAAGCGCAGTTTTTTAAGCTCGCTGCGGTCCAAGATCGGCTTTCTCATCTCTCGTCCGGCGACGGAATTGCTGAGGGAACATCTCGATCCCAACAACCATAATGGCGCTGTATTTTTGGGCCTGAACGGTGTTGTCGTAAAAAGTCATGGCAGTGCCGATGAAAAAGGCGTAGCCAATGCAGTAGAGGTCGCTGCCCGTCTCGTGGAAGATAGTATTCTGGGGCGGATCAGCGAGGATCTGGATAAAGTTAGCAGTTTGGCACCGTCGGAGGCAGCATCAAAATGAGTATCGGGACCGCTCGTCGTGCGGTCATTAAAGGAACGGGTTCCGCTTTACCGCGGACTAAAGTCTCTAACGCAGACCTGGCGCAAAAAGTGGATACGACCGACGAGTGGATCGTCGAGCGCACCGGAATCAAATTCCGCCACCTGGCGCAGGATGATGAAACCACGTCCACACTGGCTACAGAAGCAGCGCGAAAAGCGCTGGACGCATCGGGGCTTGCCGCTCAGGATATTGACCTGATCGTGCTGGCGACCGCGACTCCGGACCAGACTTTTCCGGCGACTGCCACCATCGTTCAGGCCGAATTGGGCTGCAATGGCTGCGTCGCATTTGATGTCGCTGCGGTTTGCTCCGGCTTTCTTTATGCCCTGTCGGTTGCGGAAAGCATGATCCGGGCAGGCAGCGCGCAAAATGCCATCGTGATTGGTGCAGAAACATTCAGCCGCATATTGGACTGGGAAGACCGGGCCACCTGTGTGCTGTTCGGTGACGGGGCCGGGGCTATTGTCCTGTCCGGTGAGGAAACCGACAAAGGCGTCCTCTCCACGCGGCTCCATGCTGACGGGGCGCATAACCAGTTGCTTTATGTCGATGGCGGCGCAGGCACCACCGGAACCGTGGGCAAGCTTCGCATGAAGGGGCGGGAAGTATTCCGTCACGCGGTCGTTAATCTGGCATCTGTCCTGACCGAAGCACTGGAAGCAGCGGGCGAAAGCATCGAGAATATCGACTGGGTTGTGCCGCATCAGGCCAATGCTCGGATATTGGATGCGACCGCGAAGAAGCTGAAACTGGCGCCTGAAAAAGTGATCGTAACCGTGGACCAGCACGCCAATACTTCGGCAGCGTCTGTGCCTCTGGCGCTTGACGTGGCGGTCAGGGACGGGCGGATAAAGCCGGGTGACCTGCTGGTGCTGGAAGCAATGGGCGGCGGCTTTACATGGGGCGCGAGCGTTATTCGCTACTAGAGTGGTTTCGAGTGAAATGGAACATTTCACGGCTCGGAAATCACGATAAAACAATAGATTAGGCCCCAATTTTGATTCAATCAAAATTGAACAGGGTCTAGGACTTTGACGGCCTGAACCGGATTGCCGATTATATCATGATTGCTACGCTTTCTGGATGATTGCTACTCTTTCCGGTAATCTCGGACTGCGGCTGCTCTGGCGTGCATGGCATTTTGCAAATTATACTTGCGAGTCAAGTGCTTGGAGCGTCTCTCGGCGCGGCGAATGATAGTTAGCGCGACCCAGATGTAAATATCCTGATTTCATCAGGCATGCATTTTCGTCGATGATTTTACAATTTCATCGAAATTGGATTGAGCGCTACAGGCCTCAACTCCTAGCTAAGTTGTGGGGGGCGCTGTAATTTGAATAATATTCGCGTATCGTCGCAATTTCTGTTTGAGGTTTTCCGCAGCTGTCAGGATCTGGGTGCGCGCAAACCCGTGCTCCAGTCTGCCATCGGCCTCAACGATGCGGATTTGCGCGACCCGCGTAACCAGTTTTCCGCGCAGAAAATCGTCACTTTATACCAGGTGACCGCCCAGGAGCTGAAGCGGGAGAATATCATCCGCGAAATAGGCCGGGGCATGATGCCGACGGGTTTTTCCGATATCGGCCATGCTGCGATGTTTGAGGACAGCGTGGGCGAAGCGTTGCAGGCCGCTGCCGCTGCGATAGACGCATCGTTTAACAAGCCGCTATTGCTCTGGGAACAATCGGCGACTTCCTGCCGTCTGGTGATAAATCCGGACTATAATCTGGCCAGCGATCTGGTTTTCATCATTTTCTCGGCTTTGGAAAACATGGTCGGTGCCATCATCCGCGACATCCGCATAGGCGGGCAAGCGGGACGGACGAACACCTATCCCCAGCCGGTGAAAACCGCGCATTTCAAATCCAGACCGCCGCGGCATTGGACAGGAACTTATGGACCAGCAGGAGCATTTCCGGATTGCTTGTCAAAGGGTCCGATCATCCTGTTCGAGCAGTCCGAGAATTGCCTGGAATTGCACCGCGATACTTTGGCGCTTGCCAATCCCTTTGCTAATCGCGATGTCGTCTATGCGGCGCGGGATCATGCGAAGCGTTATATGGCGAACGCACCCGAATCTGCACCGCTCCACCGGCTCTGCTATACTTATCTGTTCCCGCTGCTCGACAGATCAGGGCTTAGCATCGACGCGGCGGCAGAAACATTCGGCATGGCAGAGCGCACATTAAGACGCAAACTCGCCGCAGAGGGTGCATCCTTCCGGCAGATTTTGGAGCAGGTGCGCCGCAACACCTGCCAACTCTATTTCCTTGAGGGCACACGCTCGCTGTCGGAAATCGCCACCAAGCTCGGCTATAGCGAGCTAAGCGCCTTCACCCGCGCCTACACCGCCTGGCATGGCCGCTCTCCGAGTCAGGGCATGGCCGAAGAGATAGCTGTAGCTG
>JADMKQ010000190.1:10098-12403 GCA_015478735.1 Sphingorhabdus sp.
GCCTGGCATGGCCGCTCTCCGAGTCAGGGCATGGCCGAAGAGATAGCTGTAGCTGCTTAGGCGGTGTAGGATCGGGGAGACGCGTAACGCTCCCCCCGAGAATCACTCGCTAAAGAATATAGTCAGCAGCAGGGATGATTCTTCCACCGCTTTGACCGAATGCGGAGCGCCGCCTTCAAGATAGACCCATTCGTTCGCTTTTAATTCGATAGCGCCGCTGTCCAGACCCAGTTCGACATGCCCTTCCAGACAATGGAGCGTGATCGGACCGGCAACATGATGTTGCGGGATTTCATCTCCGGCGTGAACGATCAGGCGGATCGCTTCAAATTGTCCGGTCTTGGTAATCGCGGTGGTCATGGCATCGGAAAGGGCAGGGCCCAGCGGAGCAAGATCAACGATTTCATTGGACTTTGCGTGATGTAGAGCCACGATTGTTTTCCTTCCTAAAAAGCGGGTTTCGGGTTTTTCCCGGTTACAAATCCAGCATTATCCTAGTCTGATCGAAAATGCCAAGGGCCTTGGATAACAGATGCTCTTGGGATGCAGAACCAGTTTTCCGACTTTAACATAAGTGAAACAGTAGAGTCGCTGCTGTGTCATAATGGATGTCTAGCAGCACCCCCAACAAGTCATTCAGACGAACTAAGGGGTTTTATCCATGTCTATTAAAAAACGCCGCCCAGGCAACCGTCACCTGGTTGCCAGCTTGCTTGCGGCCACGATGTTTTCCACCTCGACCGTTGCCATTGCCGGCACGTTGACGGGTTTTGTTATCGACAATAGCGGCACCAGCGGGCTTCAGGGCGCGGAAGTCGAAATCGTTGAACTGGGCCGCAGCACGTCGGCTGGCCCCGACGGTGACTATCGCTTTGTAGATGTCCCCGCCGGCACTTACACGGTCATCGTGCGCTACACCGGCGCTGAGGAAAAGCGCGAGACGGTAACGGTCACCGAAACCGGAACGACCAGCAGCAATATCGTGCTCAGCGCTAATGGTAATGGCGACTCGACCATCCTCGTCATCGGACAGCACGCGAATCTGGGTAGTTCCATCTCTCGCCAACGGGCAGCCGATGGTGTCTCGACCGTTCTGACCCGCGACGCGGTGGGTCAGTTCCCTGACCAGAACGTAGCAGAAGCGCTGCGCCGTGCGCCGGGCATCAACGTGCTCAACGACCAGGGCGAAGGCCGCTTTGTTTCGGTGCGCGGTCTTGATCCCAACCTCAACTCGACCTCGATCAATGGCAACCGCGTGCTCGCCACCGGCGGCGACGAGCGGGCTGCGGCACTTGATGTGATCCCGTCTGAACTGGTCGAATCTATCGAGATTAAAAAAACGCTGACCCCCGATATGGACGGCGACACGCTGGGCGGCTCGATCGAAATTAACACGACAAGCGCTTTTGATCGCAAAAAGGGCTTTGTGTCCGTGAAAGCGGAAGGCTCTTACAACGAACTGCGCGATATTGTCAGCCCGAAGCTGGGCCTCGACTTCTCGACCCGGCTGGGCGAGAATTTCGGTATTTCCGGCGGTCTGAACTATAACAAGCGCATGTTCAGCAGCGACAATATCGAGATGGGTGGCTGGGACATGACCGATGATGGCGTCGTCTTTGCCGAAGACCTGGAATATCGTGACTATGACGTGACCCGCGAGCGCATTGGCGGCAGCCTGTCGCTCGACGCGAGGGTTGGCGACACGACAGAGCTATATGCACGCGGTGTCTATAGCCGGTTCGATGACCATGAATATCGCCGCCGCCTGATCTTCGGCTTTGATGTCGAACCGACAACGGGCAGCGATACCAGCGCAACATTCGATTCCGGCGATGACCGCATCGAAGTGCGGCGCGACCTGAAAGACCGTCAGGAAATCCAAACGATCAAGACAGTCTCCGTCGGTGGTAAAACCGAAACCGGCCCATGGCGGCTTACTTATGATGCCGCATGGTCAGAGGCCCGCCAGTTTGAAGACGGCTCGGTCGATCCCATCCGCTTTCGCAAGCGGTTTAACGATCCCGGAGAGCTGGGCGTGACGGTTGATACATCAAACCTGCAGCGCCCCGGCTATGCGATCAATTACGGCGAAGCGGATTTCCTTGATCCGTCCGGCTACCTGCCGACCTTGCTAGAGCGCACAACCGACGAAAATGCGCGCGACCGAGAATATTCGCTGCGCGGAGATGTCGCCCGTTCCTTCGCTTTGGACAATGGCACGTTCGAAGTGCAGAGCGGCGTCAAAGCGCGCTTCCGTAAGAAGAGCCTAGATCTCACCATCGACCTGTTCGATGATTTTGATGAC
>JADMKQ010000191.1:0-2070 GCA_015478735.1 Sphingorhabdus sp.
GACACAGCACGCTGCATGATCTTTCAATACCGCGCTCTCTACCTTGGAAAGCGCGGCACGCACCGCCTGAATCTGATGCAGAATGTCGATGCAATAGCGATCTTCTTCTACCATGCGGGCAATCCCGCGCACCTGACCCTCAATGCGTTTCAGTCGGTTAATCTTCTTTTCCGAATTTTTTGCATCCATGGGATCAGTGCCTTTCTATATACCTATGGGGGGTATATAGATGATCGGCGTAAAAATGCAATGAGCAGAGTTCACTGGTCACGATTCATGTAGAAATAATGATCCAGCCCACCGGCTAGAGCCGCCGTGGATCAGCAATAGCAGAATATTGAAACGCGAGCTGTAATCCGCGGTCTACGGATCACCGTTGCTCGATACCACGCGCATCAGGCCTTCTTGTGCGGCCGATGCGATCAGCTTGCCATCCTCGGTATAAAGGGAGCCACGATTTAGTCCGCGTGCGCTGCCGGACCAATCGCTATCCATCACATAGCAAATCCATTGATCGATCCTGAAATCATCATGGAACCACATCGCATGGTCCAGACTGGTGGAAAATAATCCGGGCGAGGTCCAGTTTAATCCATGCGGAATCATTGCCGTGGAAAGCAATCCCATATCGGATGCAAACGCCAAAGCTGCGCGGTGGGTGAGCGGATCATCAGGCAGCGGAGCGGCGGTTTTGAACCATTGATACTGATGCGCCGTCCGATCTTTGTCCTCCGTACGAATGCTTCGGATATCGAAGGGCCGCGGCCTGCTCATTTGCTCTATATGTTCATCCAAAATATCCGGGTTGCGCGCTGTAAGTTCCAATGCACTCAGACATTGATCGGGCGGCAAAATATCGGGTGACATCGGGATTTGGTGGTGAAGACCTTCGGCGGGTGTTTGAAAGGAAGCCGTCAGGTTGAATATGACTTTTTCATTCTGCCGTACCACGACCCGGCGATTGGATATGCTTCGTCCGTCAAAGTCACGGTGAACCCGGAAATGTAGCGGCTTGGTCTCGTCACCAGCCCGCAAAAAATAGGCATGCAGCGAGTGAATATTCTTGCCCTCATCAACCGTGCGATCCGCCGCAACAATGGCTTGAGCAATCACTTGCCCACCAAAAATACGTTCCCGGGAAGTTGAGTTGAGGGCGGGAAACACAAATTCATCATCCACGTCCGCGGTAAGATCAAGCGTACGTAGTAATCCATCCACCAGCTTCTGCGGTGACACGGATGAGAAATGTGTCAAAGCTTCCGATAAACGGCGCTCAATCTGCTCGTCTGTTAGTTGCTTCAAAACTGCTCTATTCCTTAAACTATTATGGTCAGCCAAGCGTACATAAAGAGTTTCGCCTGCGCCACTAATGAAAAGGCCATTTCACTGACATGTCTACACAGTGCAATATCTAAATCGGAGGCAAGACAAAGAAGTCAGATGAGTTTGGCTAAAATTGCAGTGCTGTTCCATAAAGATTTAGGAGTTGAAACGATGATAAACAGATTGCAGTCCGCCCTATGACCATAACTCTTGTCACATTGCTCAAAAGGCGGCCAGGCATGAGCCGTGAGGATTTTCGGGACTATTATGAGAACCACCATCGGCTGATTGGGGAAGACGTGATTGCGCCTTATGCGCTTCGCTATGTCCGCCGTTATTTATCGCCACTCGACGGGGAAGATCGCGATTGTGATTTCGATGTCGTAATGGAGATTGATTTCGCGGACGAGGAGGCGATGTCGCAGTTTTTTAACGCTATCTCTGATCCAAATATTGCACAGCGGATTTCAGAAGACGAAGCAAAGCTGTTCGACACCGATCGTATTCGGTCATTCAGACTCGACCGCGAAGAGACATCACAGCTTTAAGCGTCGCTAATCTGCTCGTGTATTATCCGGTAGGCACGGTGAACAAAAAGCCACTGGCCTTCGCGTTTTTCCAGTTGGTCATCATAACGCCCGGTTCCGCGCACCAGTTTTCCGGTTTCGGGATGCTGATAAAGTTCGTGCGTATAGGCAACGGCCTTGGCCTTGTTCCCGTCTACTTCGATGGCGCCAGGCTCCATGA